>NZ_JAUBQQ010000018.1:38222-95104 GCF_036701335.1 Microcoleus sp. Pol12B5
GTTGGAGTCGGAGTTTCCGTCGGAGTGGGCGTCGGAGTTTCCGTTGGAGTCGGGGTTTCAGTTGGAGTTGGAGTCGGGGTTTCAGTTGGAGTTGGAGTCGGGGTTTCAGTTGGAGTTGGAGTCGGAGTTTCCGTCGGAGTGGGCGTCGGAGTTTCCGTTGGAGTCGGGGTTTCAGTTGGAGTTGGAGTCGGAGTTTCCGTCGGAGTTGGTGTTCCCGTTGGAGTCGGAGTCGGAGTTGGTGTTCCCGTTGGAGTCGGAGTCGGAGTTGGTGTTCCCGTTGGAGTCGGAGTCGGCATTTCCGTTGGAGTCGGAGTCGGCGTTTCCGTTGGAGTCGGAGTTCCCGTCGGAGTTGGAGTCGGAGTCGGAGTTCCCGTTGGAGTCGGAGTCGGAGTTCCCGTCGGAGTCGGAGTCGGGGTTCCCGTCGGAGTCGGAGTCGGGGTTCCCGTCGGAGTGGGCGTCGGAGTTTCCGTTAGAGTCGGAGTCGGAGTTCCCGTCGGGGTGGGCGTCGGGGTTCCCGTTGGAGTGGGCGTTGGAGTGGGCGTTGGAGTGGGCGTCGGGGTTGGAGTTGGCGTTGGAGTTGGCGTCGGAGTTGGCGTTGGAGTTGGCGTTGGAGTTGGCGCGGTAATATTAACGCTGAAAGTTCCTAAACTCGTAGCAGCTACAGGATTCCCAGCAGTATCTTTAACTTGATTACCTTGCAGATTAATACTGTAAGTTGGATTATTATCTGCAATATCCCAACTTCCCCCAGGCGGAGTAAATGAATAAGTAGCTGTCCGCGTCAAGCCATTAGTATTAGTATCAACACTGACAAAGTTAACAGGAATACCACCGCCCGACCAATTGATTAAAAAGTCAGAACTGTCTAGAGTTGTAATATCGATCGCACTATTATCGTTAAAAGTAACAGTAAAAGCTTGAGTGGTTCCCCCCGCCACCGTAATATCGGCAATAGTCGTCGGGCTGACAGTGGGCGCAATGCCATCAATTACTATTGCCTTATTTTGGCCCAACGAATTAGTTGCACCCGGATTCGGCAAAGTCAAGACAGCATCAGCATTAGTCAAATTCTTAATAGTACCGCCGTTGAGAGATAAGGCAGTTGTCGAGGTATAGTCTAAGTCGATACTGCTATTGCCGGCTGTTACTGTGTAATTAAATGTCAGAGTATTGCTGCCGCTGCCGCTGGCATAATTAATGACAGTACCTGTACCGCCTGTGGCTAAGGTAAGCTGTGGCGTACCTGCAACAGTAACTGGTTGACTGAATGTGACGGTAATGGGAATTGTTGCACCGATCGCGTAGGTTCCATCTGCCTGAGTTGATGTGATATTAGTAATAACAGGTAATGGACTAACTGTAATGCTGGCTGTTTCGCTGGCTGTACTAAAAGGACTAGAAACCCCATTAGTTTCTAAGTCCCCTGTCACATCTGCCGTGTCGCCGTTAGTGCCAGTGATTCTATCCCAAGCATTGAAAGTAATGCCGTTAGTAACTGTTCCGGTGTAGTTGCTATTGGGAACAAAACGGAGGCGAGTTGTCGCGTCTGCTGCTAACAAACGGGCAGTTGTAGCCGTAGGAACAGTAGTAATATTGTTCCAATTTGTGCCGTCTATCGTATACTGCCAACTGCCGTTTGTAGTATCTAAATTGGTGAGGGCGATGCCTCTCGGACGCAGGGAAATGGAGTCGTTGGGGTCGGTGATGCTGCTGCCGATAATAGCAGAAATTAATGTACCGCTATTGTTGGTTTCGTTGACGTTAATCGCTGTTAAATTAGGCGTGCCCGAGTTGTCTAAAACAGGGGAATTGTTGACTAGGACGCTGACTTGTGCTGCTGAGGTACTGTAACCGTCGGTAGTTGTGTAGGAGAATGTGTCGAGGCCGTTGAAAGTGGGGTTAGGAGTGTAGACAATGCTGCGTTTGGGGTCGATCGCGATCGCATTGACTGTATCATTCGCATTCGGGTTGAAAGTAGCATCTGCTGTACCGTCGCTGCTGTTCAACCGGGCAATATAATTGCGCGGCTGCCCGCCGATATTGGTGAATAAGCCCCCTACTACTGGGTTGTTATTAGCATCGATCGCGATCGCCCTGACATTACTATTGGCAGCGGGGTTAAAATTAGCATCGGCTGTACCGTTGTTATTCAACCGGGCAATATAATTGCGGGGCTGCCCGCCGATATTGGTGAAATCGCCGCCTACTACTGTGCTGTTAGTTCCAAGAGCGATCGCCCAGACATTACTATTGGCAGTGGAGTTAAAAGTAGCATCTGCGGTGCCGTCGCTGTTATTCAACCGGGCAATATAATTGCGGGGCTGCCCGCCGATATTGGTGAAATTGCCACCTACTACTGTGCTGTTGGCATCAAGCGCGATCGCCCAGACATTACTATTGGCAGCGGGGTTAAAAGTACCATCTACAGTGCCGTCGCTGCTGTTCAACCGGGCAATATAGTTGCGCGGCTGCACGCCGATATTGGTGAATAGTCCCCCTAATACTGTGCTGTTAGCATCAAGCGCGATCGCATAGACACTATTATCAACAGCGGGGTTAAAAGTAGGATCTGCTGTACCGTTGCTGCTGTTCAACCGGGCAATATAGTTGCGCGGCTGTCCGCCGATATTGGTGAAATCGCCCCCTACTATCGGGTTGTTGTTAGCATCGATCGCGATCGCCCTTACAGCAGCATCCGCGTTGGCGTCGAAAGTGGCATCTGCCGTGCCGTCGCTGCTGTTCAACCGGGCAATATAGTTGCGCGGCTGCCCGCCGATATTGTTAAAAAATCCTCCTACTACTGGGTTGCCGTTGGCATCGATCGCGATCGCCCTGACAACATTATTCGCATTAGGGTTGAAAGTAGGATCTGCCGTACCGTCGCTGCCGTACAACCGGGCAAGATAATTGCGCTGCTGCCCGCCGATATTCGTGAAATTTCCTCCTGCATAAATCCAGTCGTCAACAGTAACAGTGCCGCCTGTTGGTTGAGTAACACTCTGCACTCTCAGTGCCTTTGTGCCGCCCGTATCGTTGTTCAGGACTTGAATTTTAATATTAGGAGTACCGACGGTTGTTACCGCATTGTCTGGAGTAGCAACAGGCAAGTCATTAACAGCTATCCTGCCCAAACGAAATGTAGCGCTTCCCTGATCGGTATTGTCGCCCAAAAATAGGAAACTCGGCAATCTGTAGGGATTGAAAGGTAAAGTAGGTGAACTTTGATTGGGGTCAAACAGGATTTCACGCAGCAGCCCTGTTAGGATTGGAGTGGCAGAATTATTTGCAAAAAGTTGGTAAGTAGTGCCTTGTACTTTCAGGACATAATTGTTATTAGCAGCGGTATTAAAATTAACTGTTTCAGACTCTTGAAAATTTGCTGACTGACCGAATATTCTGCCATTTTTAAAACCCAATTCTAAACCGTTCAAGCCGTCGCTGCTAATAGCTGTGACACTAAAACCCGCGCGGTTTGGGTTGCTAGTTTCTGTGGGAATTGCTGCATTAAAAGATATCGTATAACCAGCCGTGCGGTCTAGAGTGGCGGTGGTGAAAGGCGACAATATCGCTGGAGTCTGATTCGGAAGCAGCGAGGTTGGATTGTAATTGGTGTAACCCGCGTAGCCAGCAGGGCTATTGGGAGGGTAGATGGTGGCAGTATTGATGCCCGTTCTGTTTGGCGTAAACGCACCCGCAGCCAGAGAAGGAACAAAAGGTAGAGTTGTCGAAGGTAAGGGTATCTGTCCGTAAGCAAGGGAAGTGCCGCTGGACGTGCCTATACCGCGGGGCGTTCCGGCTGGAAGGTTGGTAATCGCGTCGTAGAGGGTAATGTTGGGCATGATGTATCTAAAGGTAGATGACTTGGCTGAGTTTTAGAAGCCAAGCCTAACAAATTTACTGATCCGTGTCAGCGTTTTTGTACCTGCTGTCAAAATAATTACGCAATCTTTAACTTTGGCGGAATTCTCACACCACTAAAAAAACGATCGCCCTAACTGGCATAAAGTTAGTGCGATCGCGGTACTATGAATCAGCTATTTATCTATCAGACTCGGCGCGGAATTTTTACGCATTTCCACCAAGATTGTTACAAGACTTCACAGAAAGAGGGGAAGAGTAAGAGATGCGGAAATTTTTGCTTCTAATAACAACTGACTAATGACAACTGATAACAGTCAACAGTCAACTGACAAAAGTTTTTGAAACACCTCATACATATCCTCAGCCAACTTTTTAGGATTCCACAAAGGTGCGAGATGTTCTGGCTGTTTAGATTTTATTAAATGCTCTTTCACCGCATTTCTGAAACCAGCATCGCGGCCAAACTTAACTCCCCACTGCGTATATTCCTCCCAACTCCACGCTGCACCAACATCAATATTTGCACTTTTGAGAAAAGCGTAACCCATGCGCGAAAGATATTGGTCGCCGGAGCGAGTTACCACGGGCAAATTCGCCCACAAAGCCTCTAAATTGTGAGTCCCGCCGTTGTAAGGATAGGAATCTAAAAGCACGTCGGCTACATAATAAATAGCGCGGTGTTCTTCTTCACTTCTAGTTTGCCCTATAAACTTAATCCGACCAAAATCTACTCCCTGAATTTCGCATTCTTGGCGGTAAGTGCTGTGAATAACATCGGGGTCGCCTTGACCTTTGCGGATTAACACACTCTCTGGTACTTCCTTAAGGATTGTAACTTGAGCTCGTACCATTTCTGGATTGGTTTTTCTCCCTGGCGCAACGCACAGATAAGTCATTTGATCTAAGCCAATTCCGAGAGCATTTCTAATCGCCTCTCGATTCACAGGAATGCTTTGCAGTGCGCCGATTGCTACCGAACCTGCAGGCAGTCTTACTAACTTTTCTAAGTAATTTTTTTCAACACCAGGGGGGTGAGTGTGTTCGTCGCACAGAAAGTAGTGATTATCTGAAATGTAGGGTGCGTCGAATCCCAGCCAAGAAACGCAAATCCCCGCAGGATATTGATACAGCACTTCCACATTTGTGGGCACTGTCATCGAGTCTAAGTCTATCAAAACATCCAAGTTGTCTTGCGCTACTTCAGCGAAGATTTCACCGCCATCAGCAAAGCCGTTTGGATATTTTTTAGGCCAGTAAAACTTGCCCGCCATGTCTTCAAACCGCTGCGTAACTTCATCTCGGTGGAGTTTCCCGGTGACGTAAAGGTGAACGTGGGGGGTGATGTGGCTTAATTCGCGTATTAAAGCTTCGCTGCACCAGCCTACTGAGTGGCGGCGGAAGTGTTTGGAAAGGAAGCCTATTTTTAAAGGACGCTGTTCTTTTGTTTGGTAATTTGCTAGGTTGATTCTGTTAATCTCCTGGCGCTTAGGGACGGCTTTTTGGTAGTATTCTTTGGCAATTAGTCTGTAGAAGCTGGCATTCTTTTCGCGGTTGTCTCGCAGGTGAGAAACTGCAAACAGGAAGATTTCGTAGAGTAGTTTTAGTTCGATCACGCTAAAGGTTTCGACCTTTTCGTAGCATAGTTTCTCGATTTCTTCGAGTTTCTGAATTGCCTGTTTGCTGACACCTGATTGCAGGTAGGAAAAGACGTAGGCTGTAGCTGACATGACTGGGGCATTTTCGCCGCAGTTTTCGCAGTATTTGTCGGCTACGCTACGGGCTCCAGCGAGGTTGGTGGAATGGCTTAGCAAGTCGCACAGTTGTTGGTAGGCTTCGCTAAATTTGGGGTTGCATTGGATCGCTTTTTCAAAATTGGCGATCGCCTCCAATGGCTTATCTTGTTTCTGAATGTGTCCCATCCGGCAGTAAACCTCTGCCCAACTCGGTTTTAATGCCAAAGCTTGCTGATAGCTGGCTAGAGCTTCTTCGAGCCGCCCCTGCATGGAAAAACAACTGCCGAGGTTAGCGTGAACTTCCGGCCAGTCGGGCTTAATTTTCAGAGTATTTCGGTAATTAGTAATTGCTTCGTCGTACTTGTTTTGCTGTAAAAAAGAATTGGCTATATTGAAGTGCAAAACTTCTAAATGTGGCTTTAAAGCTACAGCTTTCTGATAATAAGCGATGGCGGCGTCGAGATTGCCTTGTTGCGATCGCGCGCTGCCGATGTTACCGTAAGCTTCTGCCCAATCCGGTTTAATGGCGATCGCTTTTTCGTAGCATTCGATGGCTTCATCGCGCTTTCCTTGGCCCAAAAGTCGATTACCTAAGTTAAAGTGGAAGTCTGCACCGACTAGCTGCGGGTTGAGTTCGGAGGTTCTTTTAAAACAGGCGATCGCTGCTTCGATGTTGCCGTGTTGGTGATATACTTTCCCTAAATTCCAGTGAGCTCCCGCTAAATCGGGACTCAGGGCGATGGCTTGCTGGTAATGGGCGATCGCTTCTTCCAAACGCCCCATTTTGAAATACATACTGCCGATATTGGCGCGCACTTCCGCAAAATTTGGCTGCAATTCTAGGGCTTGAGAATACGATCGAATTGCAGCTTCAGTTTTGCCTCCTGCTTGCAAAGCATTGCCTAAAGTGACGTAAGCGTAGATGAAATCCGGTCGAATTTTTAGCGCTTGCTGACAAGCTGCGATCGCCTCTTTAATTTTACCTTGAACTAAAAAGTCTTCGGCGAGTTTATTGTACGGTTCTACTTCTTGAAAATTGGCAACTTGTCCGCTATCTGGAACATTAATCGAGGTAACTTGTTCGGAAAGTTCGGCGGGGTTTGTAAACGGAGTATTTAAAGTCTCAGTGGTGGGCGCTGCCGGCAAATTGATACTCGAAGGCTGCAAGCCGTAGCCTTCATCTTTGTTGACAGATACTGGTGGCGATTCCCCTGATTCTGTTTCTAATTCGATAAAGTTGCTGTCAGTAGCGACCAGCTCTTTTTGTGCGATTAAACTCGATAATTTGTCAGCAGCGCTGGCATCTCCCGGTTGCTGTTGCAGCACTTTTTGATAGCAAGTAATGGCTGCCTCTAACTTTCCTTGCTGCTGCCAAACACTGCCCAGCATCATATTGACAGAACACAATTGAGGATTAATTACCAGAGCTTTTTGGTAATAATTGGCTGCCTGTTCCAATTGCCCTAACTTGTAATACATACTACCGAGATTCGCGCTGGCTTCAGCAAATTCTGGCTGAATTTCTAAAGCTTGCAAGTAAGCTTCTATTGCCATCTCCAGCTTTCCTTGACTGTGCAAGGCATTGCCCATTGTCAAGTAAGCGGCAGCAAAATTAGGTTGGAATTTAAGAGCGAGATTGCAAGATGCGATCGCCTTTTCAAATTCTCCTTGCAAAACATAAACTTCCGCCAACTTTTTATGAACTTCTGCATCTCCTGGATTAAACTCTAAAGCTTTCTGATAGTTCTCGATTGCGCCACCGAGATCACCTCGCTCTTTCAGCCAATTTCCCTTTTGAAAATAATCTCTCACTGCCTCTAAACCTACTAAAGAATTCCCGATCATTTGCTCTGCCACTCTTACAGGTTTTACACTAATACTATTCAGCCATTCTACCCACTATCGGGATCGCACAGACCAAGTACACCCTCGATTTATATATTCTACCTGCTGTCTCAGATGATTTTCAGCAGTTGCGCCACCCGCACCGCTGGCCTCATTTAAAACTCCGACTATCGCCTCTAAAAACCGCCTTGTATATCCCTCCCAATCTGCGTTGCCCGCCCGCTTCCAATTAGTTATCGATGCAAAATTTTTCACCCCTGACATTGAAACTAGACGGGCAAATCCAGCAGTTGTTTCCGGCAAAGCTGCCAATTCACTCGTCACAATCCGGCAACCGCAGGCCATCGCCTCCATCACGGCAATAGATGAGGTTTCTAAATAGGTATTCGGGTAAGCTAAAACCGCGACTGAACGCAGTTGCCGGACGAGTTCGGGTTGCGGTAAGGAACCGACGTACTCGACGCCTTCTGTTTCCTGACACTGGTGGTAAAGTTGACCGAAAAAAAGCTGTTATCATTGTCGTCTATTTGGTGTAATTTAATGCTTGAAGATACTTTTAATCTGGTTCCGGGGACAGCTTGACGAATTTCGGGAAAGACTTTTAACAAAATATCAAGTCCGCGAAATGGAGTGCGGGTGTAAGCTAGAATGGGTGGTCGAATTTATGATCAAGGATAGAAATATTATCAGCGAAAATGTTAGCAAAACAATGTGCGATCGCATTTTTCAAAACAAAACTGCGATGGAATCAACTCCCAAAGCGCTGGCAAAATTGCTCGCGCTGCCAGTCGCTGACAAATACAAAGACATCGCAAGCATTGATTTATCGCTCATTCTTAAAATTTTCGAGAAATACAAAGCCGGGTTCGTTATTGATCCACAAAATTAATTTAGTTTGTCCCCCCAAAAGCCGCTTAACTTCTAGCGCTTTGCCGGCTATATTAACTATAACTAAAAAATCAAGTGATCGCAGCAATTATAAATTTGATTTGTCTCCCACCCTGCGCCTGCAATCAACACCGTGCGACATCCCCGACTCCGAAGTACTGTTGAGCAAAAATACCTTGTTTCCCTGTGCAGCCAACGCCTCAGCTAAGTAACAAATAGCCGACTGAGTGCCGCCCAAAGGTTTGCAGTAAGGAGTTTCAATATTGTAATCCCAGGTGTAGGTATCGAGAAAGCCGATTTTCATTCAATGGTATAATCTTAAAACTATTAAGGAGTACCGAACATGACCACAGAACAAGATCCCGTAAAATTGATGAAACAGCAAGTCGGCTTTGCTGCTGCCGATCGCGTAAAATCTGGTATGATTGTCGGACTCGGCACCGGGTCAACTACAGCTTATACTATTCAAGCATTGGGCGATCGCATAAAATCAGGTGAACTCAAAGATATCAAGGGAGTGCCGACATCTTTTCAATCAGAAGTGTTAGCCAAACAGTACGGAGTACCGCTGACAACATTAGATGAAATTGACAGAATTGATGTGGCTATTGACGGCGCTGACGAAGTCGATCCCCACCTCAACTTAATTAAAGGTGGCGGCGCAGCCCACACCCGCGAAAAAGTAGTCGATTACCTAGCCACTCAATTTATCGTAGTAGTTGACAGTTCTAAAATCGTAGATAAACTGGGTTCGACTTTTCGCGTCCCCATAGAAGTTATACCGATGGCATTAACACCCGTGATGCGCGCCATTGAAAAATTGGGTGGCAAACCAGAACTCCGCATGGGCGTGAAAAAAGCAGGCCCCGTAATTACCGATCAAGGTAATATGGTAATTGATGTCAAATTTGATGACATTGCCAACCCCGGAGAAATGGAAAAAAGCTTGAATAACATTCCCGGTGTCTTAGAAAATGGTTTGTTTGTAGACTGTACAGATTTGGTTTTAGTCGGCGAAATCCAAGACGGAAAACCCGTAATCCGGGAGATTTCTAAATAGTCAAAACTGCCACACGGGCGTTCAAAAACTCTTGGTGGAACAGGCATTTTGCCTGTTCAGGAGAATTCTGCAATATGCGAGTTAAGCTGTTGGGCATCTAAATTGTATTTTTAGGGCGGGCTTTCGGGCCCAACCCCTACTCCCCACAAGACTTTTCTTAAATTTGACTATACAATTTAAATGCACTTGGGCTTACCTTGACTTTGATTGTCAAAATTCCGGGGTTTAAACTCCTGTATGGCGGAGAATATTTTTAGGGTGGTTTATAAATCTCCATCCTAAAAACCAGGCGATTCATCTGTCAACTGTCAACTGTCAACTGTCAACTGTCAACTGTCAACTGTTTATGATGCAATATCGCAGATTCGGTCGCACAGAATTATCCATGCCCGTCTTTTCCTGCGGTGGCATGAGATATCAGTACAAATGGCAAGACGTGCCAGCCAATGAAATTCCACCAGCCAACCAACAAAATCTAGAAGCGACGATTAGCTACTCGATTGAATGCGGCATAAATCACATAGAAACTGCTCGCGGTTACGGCACTTCCGAAATGCAGTTGGGGCGAATTTTGCCGAACTTTCCCCGTGAAAAATTGATAGTGCAAACGAAAGTTAATCCCAAACCAAACTCCCAAGAGTTTCGCGAAGAATTTGATAAATCCTTAGCTTATTTGCAACTAGAATACGTCGATTTACTGTCGCTACACGGCATTAATACATGGGAATTGCTAGAGGATTCTATGCGTCCGGGCGGCTGCATGGATGTGGCGAGAAAGTTGCAAGCAGAAGGCAAAGTTAGGTTTATTGGTTTTTCCACTCACGGCCCGACGGATGTGATTGTCAAAACAATTGAAACTAATCAATTTGATTATCTTAACTTGCACTGGTACTACATAAATCAAAGTAATTGGCAGGCTATAGAAGCTGCTAAACGTCACGATATGGGGGTTTTTATTATCAGTCCTTCCGACAAAGGCGGTCAACTTTATAGCCCGTCGCAAAAATTGGTAGATTTGTGCTATCCGCTGAGTCCGATGGTGTTTAATGATTTGTTTTGTTTGTCGCATCCGCAAGTACATACTTTAAGTTTGGGCGCCGCCAAACCTGAAGATTTTAACGAGCATATTAAAGCTGTAGAATTGTTAGATAGAGCCGATGAAATTTTGCCACCATTGTTAGAAAAGTTAGAAAAAGCAGCCATTGATAAATTAGGAAAAGATTGGTTTAAGACTTGGCACGTCGGTTTACCAACTATCGAAAATACTCCCGGAGGTATTAATATTTATGTGATTTTGTGGCTGTGGAATTTGGCGCAGGCTTACGATACGATCGACTATTGCAAGATGCGCTACAACCTCTTAGGTAATGCCAGTCACTGGTTCCCCGGCCAAAAAGCCGATCGCCTCGATGAATTAGACTTGCGCCGCTGTCTAGCCCACAGTCCCCACGCTGCTAAAATTCCCGGTATTCTTCAAGCAGCCGATCGGCTTTTTGGGGGCGAAGCCATCCAGCGCTTGTCCCAAGAATAATCAAAAAAAACCCGGTCTCGAGACAGAAACCGGATTAGTGAACCGGAGCACGTGAGTTAGTTACGCGCACACAATTAGCCTATACTTGAGAAACTATCACAACCATCGCCCATCCGTCTCATCCATTCGGGCGATACCACTTTTTTTCTCAACTCACTCCCATTTTGCTTTGATCTGAGATAAAACAGTTAATAATTCACTTAGGTACTTTTTATGACTCTCAAACGCCGAGATTTCTTGTATTTAGTGACAGCCACCGTCGGAGCTATTACCGCAGGTGCTTGCCAAGCGTCAGGAAATAATGTACCGCAAGCAAGTCCAATTGCAGAAAGTCCCAAAATAGCCCAAACCCCCGGGCCTTTTACACTGCCACCTCTGCCCTACGAATACAATGCTTTAGAACCGCACATCGATGCGCGGACAATGCAATTTCACCACGACAAACACCACGCCGCTTACGTTAAAAACCTCAACGATGCTGTCAGTAAATACCCGCAACTCAAAAATATCTCTGCGGAAGATATGCTGCGAGATTTGAGCCAAGTGCCGGAAGATATTCGCACAACCGTGCGTAACAATGGCGGCGGGCACCTAAATCACAGTATGTTTTGGGAAATCATGGGTCCCAACGGCGGCGGCGAACCCACAGGGGCACTTGCAACAGCAATTCAGCAAAATTTCGGCAGTGTTGACGATTTTAAAACAAAATTTAACGATGCCGGCGCCAAGCGTTTTGGCAGCGGTTGGGTTTGGCTAGTCCGCAATAAAGCTGGCAAACTTGAGATTACAACTACGGCAAATCAAGACACTCCTTTCATGGAGGGCAACTATCCAATTATGGGTAACGATGTTTGGGAACACGCTTATTATCTCAAATACCAAAATTTGCGTGCCGACTACTTAAAAGCTTGGTGGAATGTTGTTAATTGGGCGGCAATTAACAAGCGCTACGAAAAGGCTATCGGGTAGTTTTCAATTAGATGAAATACAGGACACCGCCGATGAAATACAGGACACGGCAGTGCCGTGTCCCTACTAGCGCACGGGACGCTCGAACTGCTGTACAACTTTCCGCAAATAAACGCAGTGCCGCGCCCCCTGACTCGTCGGCGTTGTGAATGCTTCGACTGACTCAACTGTGCCGCCCAAATGCTCGATCGCCCTTTGCAACTCGGTTTCTTCCTCCACCGTCCAATTCCCTCGGTAAAGTACAGCTAAACCGCCATTTTTCAGTAGAGGCAGCGCGGATTTAGCGCAGAGGGGAGCGGCTCCCACTGCTCGGAGAACTGCTAAATCGTAAGCTTGTTTGTGCTGTGGCTGTCGGGCAATTTCATCGGATCTGCCCAACAAAGTCGCCGCATTTTCTATCCCTAAAGACGGCACAACTGTTTCCAAAAAAGTAATTTTTTTGCGAGTAGAATCCAGCAAAGTAACTGATAAATGCGGCAGGGCGATCGCGATCGGCAACCCCGGAAAACCCCCACCAGTGCCAATATCAATAACTTTATGCACCGAATCTAGGGGCAATTCGCTATTTTTTTCTGCACTGTTATTAGCTGGCAGCAGTCTCGTAATTCCCCGCAGAGAATCCCACAAATGTTTTTCCCAAAACTCCATCGGCTCAGTAATTCGAGTTAAATTCAAGGAGCGATTTCCCTCGACAATTAACTCATAAAGCAGCTGAAATTTTTGTTGCTGCGACTCATCCGGCTGCCAATTCAGCGTTTTTTGCCACAAGTCGTTCATCTGGGGCAACATAGGCATTGTAATCTGATTCATCTTCTATTCCCACTCTTTTGTAAGCTCTGCAAATTCTCTGTACTTAAAAATGCTTCATAATGCGGTAGACCCACCCGCACTAACTAATGACTAATGACTACTGACTAATGACTAATGACTAATGACTAATGACTAACAAAACTCGTTTCCTTAGCTTCTAATTTAGCCCGATCGACCTCCTGCAAATCCCCGTGGTCTAAAGTCCAAAATTTATCGGCTACACCCAACAAATCGCTAGCATCGTGAGTAACAATCAACAAAGTCCAGTGACTTTTCAACTTACTCAACAAGCTTACCAACTGCCGTCGCATCGACCAATCCAAACCCGCCGTCGGTTCGTCCAAAAGTAGCAAATGCGGCTGCCGAATTAGCTGCACCGCCAGGGCTACCCTGCGCTGTTGTCCGCCGCTCAAAGCGTGGGGGGAAGCGCGCAGAGGCAAATGTCCTAGTCCCACTTCTGCCATTGCTGAGTTAATTTGTTCTTGTCCCAATTCAGGATGACCCAACCGCAATTCTTCTAAAATTGTGCCTCCGCAAAAATGCCTTTCTGGAAACTGGAACACTAAACCTCCTAACTGTTGCAAGTGTTCTGGTGTTAATTCTTGTTCCCGCCAACGGATGTCGCCGCTAGTTTTTTCCGCTAAACCTGCTAATATTTCTAATAGCGTACTTTTGCCAGAACCGCTGCGACCCACAATCAGCCCCATTTGCTGCGAGGGCAGTTCTAAGTTAATATTTTTCAGAATAGGATTCGGACAGGCGGTAGGATGATATACTAAGTTTTTTAGATAAAGCATTAACGGCAGTTGTTAGTTGGCAGTTGGCAGTTGTTAGTTGGCAGTTGGCAGTTGGCAGTTGTTAACAGTCAACAGTCAACAATCATAAAAATAGTTATTGTTGGAGCGGGGAACTTCTGGTTGTGCTATTGATAGTTAAGGCTGTTTTTGGCTGGGGCCGATCGCACACAATTATTTTACATAAATCTTTACAAAATTTTCCTTTTTTTTCAGGATTGGCGTTTGATTTTTTTGTTGTTTCATGGTATACTTTAACAATGGAAATCTGTCGTTTAATATATTAGAAGTCACACTTCCATTATTAAAATATACCTCAAAAACCACAAAAAGTCAAGCAAATTTCGCTCTTTTTTTGGTCGCGGCCCGAAAGCCTGAAAATTTAACTCTCTTGTTTCTAGTTTACAGTATATTACATTGAGAGAATTGACGATGACGAAAACCCCTTTAGCATCGCTGGGCAAGCAAATGTTAAGTTCTAAACAGACAGTGCGGGCGATCGCCTGTGCAGGAGCGATCGCCTGTGCAGGAGCGATCGCCCTCAGCATCTGCATTAACTCCGCAGTAGCGGGCGATCCCTTTCGCAGCAGCAACCCGCAGGCGATCGGGCCCAACACCGAAACCGCTTTCAAAACAATGTTTCAGCAAGGAAACTACAAACAAGCAAAAACTCAAATTCAAGAAGCACTATCAACCGAACCCAACGAGCCGCTAGCCTATGCAATGGCCGCCTCCCTCTCCTACATCGAGCAGGACTTACACTCGATGAATTCCTACGCACAAAAAACCCGCGAAGTCGGCGAAAAATTGGCTAAAACTAATCCATTGCGCGGCAATATTTACACAGCAGCAGGTCACTTTCTAGAAGGGGCGAACATTATAGCCAAAGAAGGAACAGCCAAAGGCGCGCCCCAAGCGTTGAGTAAATTGCGAGTAGTATTTCAATACCTAGATGCCGCCGATAAAATAGCGCCCAACGACCCCGAACTCAACCTGGTCAAAGGCTACATGGACTTAATTTTAGCCACAAATCTGCCATTTTCTAACCCCAACGAAGCCATTCAAAGACTCGAACAAAAAGCCTCTCCTCGCTACTTAGCTTATCGCGGCATGGCAGTAGGATATCGAGACTTAAAAAAGTACGATCGTGCTTTAGAATTTGCCAACAAATCGCTAGCTGAAACGCCAAATAATCCCGAAGTTCTCTATTTAAAAGCACAAATCTTGTTTTCCCAATCCCAGGGAAAAGACAGCAACAAAACCTTACTTGAGGAAGCTCGAAAACACTTCGACGCAGCCTTAGAAAAACCCAACCAACTGCCGCGCAGTTTAGTAGCCGAAATCTTCTTTCAGCAGTGCAGAACCCGCAACCGTCTCGACAGCCAATCTCGCGCCTGCGACCCGATGCGCGATAAAATCAGAGATGCAGATGGAGTCTGGGGGCCGGCGGCCTTACCACCACTATAAAAACACCAAAAAACTATGCAAGTAGAGTTTCGCGAGTTTAACCCCTTTGACCTCTGGATTTGGCTGAAGTTCAGCAACGTGCCTTCAAACGGTGAAAAACAGTATGTTGAAGAAGTTTTTGACTCTTGGTTTTTCTTGGGAAAACTGGGAGGATTTAATGCAGAAAATTTGCAAGTTCAAGATGAAGGCTTAGATATCAGTCAGATGAATTACGATGTTAATCTAGCCGACCAAAGCATGATGGCTTTGATGCACAATATGGGAGAAATGGAGTATCAAGGTTCTTGGGCTCGCTGCTGGTTTGATTTGGGTACTAGCGATGCAATTGGCCTCGATGTCTTGATTAATGTTTTCCAGCAACTCAGCAAAGAATTCGTAACCATTGAAAAACTCATTATTGGCGGGGAAAATAGAAACTGGCCCGTTGACACCAGTCGCCGTCGAGAGACTTTTGCCGCCGATAATTAGTCATTAGTGATTACTCATTAGGGGCGGATTCTACTCGTTACTACGCTCTGCCTGCTAACACATATCCAAAGGATCTGCCTCCTATTTTGCTGCTCCGAAAGCGAGGCAGAGCCTCTGGACATTGATTTCTAGGCAGAGCCTAGGAACCAGTTAATGATTGATGACTAATGACTGATGACTAATCCGAAAGCGAGGCAGAGCCTCTGGACATTGATTCCTAGACATAGCCTAGGAACCAGTTAAGGATTGATCACTAATGACTGATGACTAATTATGGAAAAAGGTAAAGTTCGCGTAATTGTTTTAGGATTAATTCAATCGGGCGATCGCATTTTCGTGTCAGAATGCGAAGATCCGGTCAAAAAAGACACATTTTACCGCGCTTTGGGCGGCGGCGTAGAATTCGGAGAACACAGCATCGACGCTTTGCAAAGAGAGTTTCAAGAAGAAATTCAAGGCGAGTTGACAAACATCAAATATTTGACTTGTTTGGAAAACTTCTTTGTTTATAATGGCCAAGCCGGACATGAATTAATACAACTATACCAGTGCGATTTTGTCGATGGCAAATTTTATGAATTGGAGAGTCTGGATTTTGCAGACGGAGATGGGGAGCATACTGCATTTTGGATGCCGATCGAGCGCTTTCGATCGGGCGAATTGCGCTTAGTTCCCGACAAATTTATCGACTACTGCGAAGGCTAATAACTCAACCAGTACCAAAAAATAAATACCTAATATGGGGGAATTAAACCTAAAATATTTGCCGTCGGGGCGGGTTTCACCTGAAATATTGGCGATAAATAACTAACAGGAGGAATAAACCCGCCCCTTCCTTCCGCCCCCCGCATTACCCGGATCTACCTTACACTAGGCAGAGTCCGCAACAGCTCATAGAGCAAAGAGTTGATAAAACCGAGGGCTATAGCACCCAGCAAAGCACTCCAAATTCCCCAGCGCAAGCGAAATCCATCCACTAGCCAAGCCGCCAATCCAAAGATAATCGCGTTAATAACAATTATCCACAAACCAAAAGTTACCAACACCAAAGGAAAACCCAAAACCACAAAAAGCGGCCGCACCAAAGCATTCAGCAATCCAAAAACCGCAGCCGAAATCATCGCTTTTCCAAAAGTGTCAATATCTACCCCGATGGGCAACTTGGAAATGATAAAAAAGCTCACCGAAGTAACTAGCCAAGCAATTGCCAGCGAAACGATATCCATGTGTTCATCTCCTTAAAAAAGCTAAACATTAAATCGGAACAACAGCACATCCCCCTCTTGTACAACATACTCTTTTCCTTCACTGCGAACTAAGCCTTTTTCCTTAGCTGCATTCATCGCGCCCGTAGCAACCAAATCTTCATATGCTACAGTTTCGGCCCGGATGAAACCCCGTTCAAAATCAGAGTGAATAACCCCCGCAGCTTGCGGTGCTAGCATTCCGGCGATAATCGTCCAAGCGCGAGTTTCCTTCGGGCCGCTAGTAAAATAAGTCCGCAAACCCAATAATTCGTAAGTAGCTCGAATCAGAGATTTCAAGCCACCTTCTTTTACCCCCAGAGATTCTAGGAAATCCGTTCGTTCTTCCTCAGATAACTCCACTAATTCTGACTCAACTTGTGCCGAAACTATGACAACCTTAGCATTTTCTTTAGCTGCTACTTCCCGCACTTGTTCGACATAGCTATTTCCCGTTGCTAAATCGTCATCAGATACGTTAGCAGCATAGATAATTGGTTTGTTGGTCAGTAATTCCAAACCTTTAACTAATTCAGCTTCTTCATCTGTGAAATTGTACTGCCGCGCCGGTTTCCCCGCATTCAAAACCACGACTAATTTTTCGAGTACATCAACTTCGGCCTGAGCTTCCTTGTTGTTGCGGGCCAGTTTGCGAGTGCGATCGAGCCTGCGTTCAATTTGAGCTAAGTCTGCTAAAATTAATTCGAGATTGATAATGTCAATATCTCGCTGGGGATCGACAGAACCCGCAACGTGAATAATATCATCATTGTCAAAACAGCGGACAACGTGGACGATCGCATCTACGGCCCGAATGTGAGACAAAAACTGATTTCCCAGTCCTTCCCCCTGACTCGCCCCCTTCACCAAACCCGCAATATCCACAAATTCCATCCGCGTCGGCACAGTTTGCACGGAATTGGAAATATTGCTCAGCACCTTCAACCGTTCGTCTGGCACTGCCACGATACCCGTATTTGGCTCGATCGTACAGAAAGGAAAATTAGCAGCAGTCGCCTTGGCATTAGCAACCAGAGCATTAAACAAAGTAGATTTGCCAACATTAGGCAGTCCGACAATTCCGGCAGTAAGCATAGCTATTTAGAAACATATCACTGTTTCAAAATATCATAAGGAATAGCAATATATCTGACTTGTCCCTTCTGACTTCTACAGCTAAGCTTGAATAAATATCTAACTTGAGGTAGATGGCTCAATGGTTAACAAGTGGTTAAGCAAAGTAACGATCGCTGCGGGGCTGTCGCTGCCCCTGTTAGCGCTGACAGCAGCTAGCGTTTTCGCTGAGGTGGTCAAAATTTCGGTGATTAACAACAGCGGCAAGACGATGACAGCCGTTTATATGTCTCCTCCCGATAAGGATACTTGGGGAGAAAACGAGCTAGAGGCCCCCATTGCCGATCGGGAAAAGGCAGATTTTGAGTGGGATCAAGCTGACTACGGTGGGTCGGATGCGGGCTGTATTTTCGATGTCAGGGCCGAATACGATGACGGCAAATGGACTGCTTTGGGTGCTGTTGACCTTTGTAAAGAGACTGCGCTCAACTTCAAGTAATCGATAATCTACGCAAAAACCGAGTTTTTTCAAGTCTGATATTCCACAAAAAGATTGGGGACTTGGGAGAAACCGGTTTTTGCGATCGACCTCACAAACAATCTTAAATTTGGCGATCAACTAAAACATAATTTAAACAGGTTCAGGGATTGTCTGAGGAATTGGCCCCGGCACTGTCTGAGGAATTGGAGATGGTACAGTTTCCGGCACCGGTTCTGGAATTGGCTGGGGAATTGGCGCAGGTACCGGTTCCGGTACAATGCCGGGAATCGGTTCGGGTACGGGGCCCGGCACTGGTGGCGATGCCGGTATAGTCGGCAGCCCCGGTTCGGTACTGGGAATCTGCGGGCCGGGAAATGGACTAGGGTTGGGAAAAATCACGGTAATTATATTAATAACTCGATAGAATCAGCGTAGATAAAAAACTAAAAATACGACATCTATCTAAATAGTGAAAATTTATTAAAGTTGATATTTTGCACCATTTTAAATCAGCTTTTGGAGTAGACGAAAGCAACCGGGTTTATCTGTATTTGATTTTTTATGCTGACGGAAAGCAATTTGGTCACAGCCCCCCGGTACAGGCGGTGAACCCTTGAAAAAAGCGTAACGTACTCATCACGTGCGATCGCTGCAGCCCGTGGGAGCAATTCTCAAATCTCAAATCTCAAATCTCAAATCGCGCAATCCATCGTCCTCCGAAAAGCCTTGCCAGCCTGTGGTTTTGCACGACACCTAGCCAAAAGTACAGGTTATGTCCTGTACTTACGGCCAGTTGGGAGCTGGCCTTTTGGCTAATTTAAGACTCAACTAAAAGCTAGGAAATTTTTGGGGATTATTCTCTTACGATTGAACCTAACATCTTACCAGTCCACGAGGTAAAGAATGAACACCCTAGAATATACATTGCGTTTTAAAGACAATTCGGTGCTGAAAGCTCGCCCACTCGACACATCACTATTATCTCCCGATCAAATCCTCAATTACAAAGCCGGAGAGGAAATTTTTATCAGTGCGTACACCCCTAATTTGCAAGGTAAGTATATTCGGGTTTATCTCGATGAATTTGACAGTTCCTCAGTAGAAACAGCCCCGAAGCAATATTACTGCATTGGCGATGATGTTGAAATTTCCTTAACTGCTGTTTCGCGAGGCGAGTCAGTAGCTCAACATTACCCGCCGGTATTGCCTCCCAAAGTCAATTTAAAAGTCACTTACCATTCTCAACTTAATAATTTAGAAAATCCTTATGGGGCTTGCAATGTAACTTCCCTAGCAATGGTACTCAAGTTTTACGGGGTAGATTATCGCACGAAAGAAGATATTAACAACGACGTACAGCTTGAAGACATACTTTACCAAATAACTTTAGATTGGGATGCCGAATATGGGTTCGGCGGTGCTAATTGTAGTCGCCATCAGCCACAATTATTGATGCGACTGCTCCGAGAATCTGGTCAAAAATATGGTGACGGCAAGCTTCAAAATTCTTACTTTAAGAACGTGACCTCAGAGCAGGAAATCAAACAGCATTTAGCGAAAGAAAACCCAGTCATCGTTCACGGTTATTTCACGAATTCCGGTCATATCATTGTCATCAAAGGTTATGACGATGCAGAGGGGGTTTGGATCTGCAACGATCCCTATGGCAAATGGCTAGGTTATCAGGGTGGATATGACAATAACGCTAGCGGTGGAGATGTTCGCTACACTTATTCCGACCTTCGAGCTGTTTGGGATGTGGGTGGCGAGAGTTGGTGTCATTTTCCTGTTCCTTAATATTGTTAATAGCTAATTCTATTGTGCCGATCAACCACTGGCATTTAGCTATTAATACAAATCAAAGTACGCTAATAAAGCAAGACAGTTATGGCAAAAAAAATTTACTCCCTGTTAGTCGGTATTGACAACTACCATCCCGCATCTTTGCAACCAATTTCTTCATTAAAAGGCTGCGTTAATGACATTAACGCAGTAGAAGCATATCTCCGAGACCGAATTAATTCATATAGCGATTGGCAACTAATAGAACCCAAAGATCGACCCTGGAAACTCTTAAATCAGGATGCCACTCGTCAGGCAATTATCGAAGGCTTTCAGAAGCATTTGTGCAATGCCGACAGCGATGACATTGTGCTGTTATACTATTCAGGTCACGGTGCCCAAGAAAAAGCACCAGAAGAATTTTGGGAATTAGAACCCGACCATCTCAATGAAACATTAGTTTGCTACGACAGTCGTACAGAAGATATCCGCGATTTAGCAGATAAAGAATTACGTTACCTTATCTCTAAAGTCGGAGAAAAAAAACCGCAAGTTCTGGTTATTTTAGACTGCTGTCATTCCGGTGCGGGAACCAGAGATTTATCAGCAGAAACAGGAGTGCGGCGATCACCTGTAGACGAGCGCGATCGCCCCTTAAGCAGTTTTATTTTTGCTGATGACCAAACAGCATTAAAGGAAATGTTAACTTCTCCTGTCAATCTGGAAAAGAAGACGACAGGCGTAGTATTGCCAAAGGGAAAACACATCATGTTTTCTGCCTGTAGAGACTACGAACTGGCAAAAGAGTATCAAGTAGAAGACGGTCAACACAGAGGAGCTTTTTCTTACTTCCTCATGCAAGCATTGCAGCGGACAAATGGCAATATAACCTATCGAGATTTAGCGAGAAATATTAACGCACTGGTGTGTGGAAAAGTCAAAGAACAGTCGCCGCAAGTGGAAGCAACGAATCCAAAAGAGTTAAACAAACCTTTTTTGGGCGGAGCAATTAAAGAACGTCCTTTTTACTTCACTTTAACTCACAGCCAAAATCAGAATAGTTGGGTAATTGATGGAGGTGCTCTCGACGCTATTCCTAAACCCTCGGATGGCGGAGATACATTATTAGCCTTCTTTCCTGCAGGCAGCACAGCCGAACAATTGGGCCAACTTTCAGCCGCATTAGGTGAAGCGAAAATAACTCAAGTACAGCAGCAACGCAGCAAGGTAAAAATTATTACTGGCAATGATCAACTATCAAAAACAGAAAGCTATTGGGCAGTAATCACCAGCTTACCTTTGCCACATTTAAAAATTTATATCAAAGGCGATGAAGGTGAAATCGCAGGTGTAGAATTAGCGCAGCAAGCACTGTTAACCGCAGCAGCCGGCAACCAGCCTTCACTGTACATTTGTCAAGTAGAGGAATCCAAATCAGCCGATTATCATCTATTAGCTAAAAACGGTCAATATTGGATTCTCCAGTCTGAAGACGATCGCCCTTTAGTAGCCCCAATCCCCGAAGAGATTGAAGAGGCAGGTTACACCGATCGAAATGCTTTTGAAGCGATCGTTCGTTTAGAACATATAGCCCGCTGGCGTAACATTCTGAATCTTTCCAGTCCCGCTACCAGTAGCATTAACAGCGATGATGTGGAAATGGAAATTATCCTCCTCTCTGGACAGCAAGAGTCTTCACCGGAGGAAGGAGATGGAGATATACCATCATCAGAGATGCGCGTTGAGTACACTTATGAAAATGGCGAATGGCAAGCGCCAACTCTGCAAATTAAACTGACAAATCACAGCAAGAAAAAGCTTTACTGCAATGTCCTCGACCTTTCAGAAAGTTTTAATATCGAAGTACCATTTTTTGAGTATACAAGCAGCCTTATCCTGCAACCAAAAGGAAGCGAAGGCTGCACAGAAATCGTCAGCAATCCAATGAATTTTCAAGTACCAGACAGATTTTTTGAGCGAGGTACTACTGAGTACAAAGATATCTTGAAATTAATTGTCAGTACCGCCGAATTTGATGCAAGTTCTCTAGAACAAGATGGATTAAATCCTCCTCCTGCCAATCGTGCGATCGCGGGAAGTCAAGGAACTCTCGATCGTTTAATGCAGGGAGCCCATACCCGCGAAGCAGTCAAGGCTACAGGCACTTACGATAATTGGATGACGAAGGAAGTCGCGATTACAATTGTGCGACCCCTGGATGCTAAATCAATTACACCTAATCGCAGCACTTTCTTGCAAAATGGTGCTGTTGAAGTGCAACCTCATCCGCAGTTAAAAGCAAAAGTAAATCTGACAACTGTACCGCAAGCTAGCAGAGATTTAGGGAATTTGATTTTACCTTCAATTTTGCGACAACAGCCTCGCATTACTCAGTCGTTTTATTTTACTACTAGCCGAGGTACTGACCCTGGTTTAAGTGCTTTTGAGTTAAGCGATGTCGAAGATTATACGGTTGTAACGCCAGAATCTCCTCTCAAATTATTAGTTAATACCGAATTAGACGATAACGAACATCTTTTGCCTTTTGCTTACGACGGTGAATTTTTCTTGCCATTAGGACGCGGGAAAAAGGTTAGCGACAATAAGGTAGAGATTACACTAGAACGTTTGGCAAAACCAACATCAACAGTTAACAGTCGCAGCTTGCAAGGTTCAATTCGGATTTTTATGGAAAAAGTAGCCCATCAAAAACTAGGCAGACCTTTTGAGTATCCGATTTTGGCTGTAGCCGATGTTGACGATACTGGTAAAGTTACTTACGACAAAAATCTGGAGATAGTTAAATCAAAAGTAACAGAAGCTCGGCGAATTATCCTTTACATTCACGGAATTATTGGCGACACTGAAAGTCTGGTTCCCAGCGTTAAAAAAGCTGTAGTTGAAGTTGACGGTCAGCAGCGTTCAATCAGAGAACTATATGACCTAGTTTTGACATTTGACTACGAAAATATCCACACGACAATTGAAGAGAATGGGCAGCTTTTAGGAAAGCGACTGCAAGAGGTAGGTTTGGGAGAAAATCATGGCAAAGAGTTGCATATTGTCGCTCACTCTATGGGAGGTTTGGTTTCGCGGTGGTTTATCGAACGTAAAGGGGGAAATCAAGTCGTACAGCATTTAATTATGTTAGGTACGCCTAATGCTGGTTCTCCTTGGCCAACCGTACAGGATTTAGTTTTCACACTTCTAGGTATCGGATTAAATCAACTTTCAGAAATCTTTTTGCCTACGAAAGTAGTAGCTCAATTGCTGGAATATCTAGAAGAAAATGATCGCGCACTAGACCAAATGCAGCCAGATTCCCAGTTTCTCAAAGAACTTGCAGAAAATCCAGATCCCGGAGTTCCTTATACAATTATTGCAGGCGATCGCTCGATTGTTGCCAAAGCTAAAGAAGTCGATCCAGACAAGAAATCTAGTTCGATACAGCGACTGGTACAAAAGCTGTTTGGTAACAGTGTAGATCGAGTTGTAGATTGGACATTTTTCAGTCAACCTAACGATATTGCCGTTACTATTGCCAGTATCAAAAGCGTCAAAGGCGATCGGACTCCTCAACCCAAAATATTACTGCCAGATGCCGCGTGCAATCACTTGAGCTATTTTACAGATAAAGCTGGGTTAGATGCTCTAGCAATGGCACTTTTTTCAAGCTCAAATAGCAAGCTCCAGCCTCCAACAGAATCTAGTCTTTCCTAAATAGCTGAAGAGTAAATACACGGTTTAAAATAAATCGACGTTAATCAAATGTAACAGGGGTTAATATGAATCACGAACGCGAACCAAATTTATTTACTGATGAAGAAGCTTCTCCTTTTAAACAATTTTTTGACTTCAAAAAATTTCGGAAAACACGAAAAGCGATCTTGTCTGGAGATAAATTATACGAATGGAACATTAAAGAACTACGCGATCGAGGTTACTTAGCTCCTTTATACTTCAATATTCAGGAAAGCGTCTTTGTCGCTTTACCCAGTGTGGTTATCATAAAAATTATTGACTGGCGCTACCCTAAGCCACCAGATGCCTCTGATGATTGGGAGTTGTTTCAAGGAACATTTGGCGCTCTTTGTGCTTTTGTCGCTCCTTTTGTACTCACTCTACTTGCTTCTATTCTGGCAAAAGCATCGCTCAAGAAAAACGATTTGTCACCTTCTAAGATAGACAGAGCCAGGAAAGCCTATCTTTATTTTGATGGAGCTTATGGATTATACTTGCAAGGTTTACTTTCTCTAGTAACTTCATTATTAGGTTGGGCAATTTGGATGAGCGGTCAGGAAAATTCTCAAGAACCAATATCCTCAGAAATTGGTCTGATACTCCTGTTGTTTTTCCTGGTTTTATTAGCGCTTCAATCAAAGATAACCTTGTGGAATATACCAAGACAACTCTTTAAAATTAATGGTTATTCAGGGCAGAGTTCACCTTGGTTCAAATATTCATATAATCTTCTGCTTGCTGTACCAGCAATTACTGTTGTTAACTTAGCTTTTCTTGCATTTTTATCTGGGATATTAACAGTATTTATGATGGCTATAAAACAAAGCTAGGAATTTTAGTCGTCGAGGAAGTTCATTTATGCCTGAGTTGAAACGTTCTCTAGCGGTAATTGTCGGCATCGACAAATATATTAATGGCATTCCACCCCTCAAAAATGCCGTTAATGATGCGAAACAACTGGCTAAGCTACTGATAGAAAAATATCAATACGAAGTTCTGCTGTTGTTGGATTCAGATGCAACTCTCTCTGGTTACGATGATTTGTTGACTGGTTTTGCACAGAAAACACTGCCTTTTCCTGATGGAAAAAATGTGAAAGTTGAAGAAGACGATCGCCTGTTATTCTATTTTGCTGGACACGGCGAGGCCCCGGACGATTTAGACACATCAGAGGGGCCAGGGGGTTACTTAATACCCCAAGATGGACAGCAGGGCGATCACAAAACTTGGCTACGAATGCAGCGACTCCACGATGCCCTGATTCAACTGCCTTGCCGCCATCTGTTGATTATCCTCGACTGCTGCAAAGCAGGGACTTTTCGCTTCGCGACAGGCAAGCGAGAGGCAGTAAAATCTGAAAAACTATACCGAGAAAGGTACGATCGCTACACCTCCGGTTTTGCCCTGCAAGCAATTACATCAGCCGCCCACGATGAACAAGCGGCCGATTCTGCCCATAATTTTAGACAATTCGATCGCGAAATAGCAGGTCATTCTCCCTTTGCAGAACTTTTATTTAAGGGGCTAAACGGAGAAGCCGATCTTATCAAAGATGGTGCGATCACTGCCACAGAACTCTATCTTTATGTAGAAGGCGAATTATCGAAAAAAAATGCCAAACAAACTCCTGGGATTTTTGACTTCGGGCATCCCAACAAAGGACAGTATATTTTCCCCCTTCCCAATTTCGATCGCGATAAATTAGAAAAATCTCCAGCACTAGATAAAAATACTAATCCCTACAAAGGTTTAAATTCCTTTGACGAAGCAGATAGCGATAAATTTTTCGGCAGAACAGCTTTGACCGCAGAGTTAGTTAAATTTGTCGAAACACATCAGTTAACCGTCGTTTTAGGAGCTTCCGGTTTGGGAAAATCTAGTTTAGTCAAAGCTGGATTGATGCCCGAATTAAAGAAGAGTCCACATTGGCGGCTTTTGCCTCCTATGCGGACTGAAACATCTCCCTTCTCTGCTTTAAATGATGCCCTGAAAAAAGCAAATTTTCCGACTTTAGAGATGGTATGCCAGATTAATTCTGCAAGTTCAAAAATTACGAGTCAAGAAAGCCACACTACTTTATGGTACAAACAAGTTGTGGAAAAACTATCGATTAACTTGACGGCATGGGTAAAAAAATATCCTGACTCCAAACTGCTACTGGTAATTGACCAGTTTGAAGAATTAGTGACTGGCAAGTTGGACGAACTAGAACGAGAAATGTTTTTGGATGGATTAGCAAAAATGCTTCACAATTTTGCTAATAGCTTGCGAATTGTGGTGACGCTGCGAGATGATTTTGAATATCGATTCAGTAATAGCGCTTTAGAAAAATATTGGGAAGCTGCGAAATTCGAGCGACTGTCGAAAACAACGATAACGCGGGAGGAATTGCGGGCAATTATTGTGGAACCTGCAACAGCTAAGGTAATAGATTTTGAACCAAGTTTAGTAGAGAACCTAATTGATGAAGTGACAAATATGCCAGGATATCTACCTTTGCTTTCTTTCACCCTCAGCGAACTTTATCTTAAATATATAGAAGGTGTCGCATCCGGAAAAACTAATAATCGAGTCATTACTAAAGAAGATTATGATGAGTTGGGAGGAGTAGCAAAAAGTTTGACGAATAGAGCAAATGATGAATATCAGAAATTAGTCGAAAAGAATAATGCCTACACTCAAACAATTCGCAATGTCATGCTGCGGATGGTGGCGATCGGCGGGAGTGAGTTGGCTCGCAGACAAGTGCTAGATGCTGAATTAGACTATCCAGAACCCGAAGAAACTGCGCGAGTTCAAGAGGTGATTGAGCATTTTTGTGAGGCACGGCTGCTGGTGAGAGGAACAGATATTAATGGCAATAGATATACTGAACCCGCTCACGATATTCTAGTGCGACAGTGGCCGAAGCTTCAGGAGTGGAAACATGAAAAAGAGGGAAAGTTAAGGCTGCTGCGGAAATTGACAGATGCTGCTAAAGAATGGAACGATCGCGAAGAAGCTAAGCTAAGCGGTTTTCAAGCAAATGTGGAAATTCTGCTCGCTCGGTGCGCTCGCGCTTTAGAATTTTCGGAAAATTTGAGCAACAGAGTTATTGGTAAATTAGTTAGACTGTGGCAGCAAACATCGGATAAACGAAAGGATGTTCAAGATAAACGAGAAGACTTTCTTTGGCATACAAATCCTCGGCTCGATTTATTAGAAGAGCAACTCAATTCAGATGAAATTTGGTTTAACAAGCTAGAAGCTGAGTTTGTACACCACAGCGTCGAGCGAAAACACCGCAATCGTCGTGTGTGGTGGAGTGGTGCGATCGTCCTATTGGCAATATTCAGCGCGTTGAGTTTTGGGGCTGCGATCTATTATAAAAAAGCACAAAACGCCGATCGAGATGCACAGAAAGCCGATCGAGATGCACAGAAGGCCAATCGAGAAGCACAAAAGGCTAAAATCGATGTCGATACACAATCCTCAGAAGTCAACTTGAGAGCGAACGAAGATATCAATGCCTTAATCGATAGCTTGCGAGCAGTAAAGTCTTTACAAAACCCATCTTTTCAATTATTAAATTTAGAAACCCAACTTCAAAAGGAAGTAAAGTTAACACTGCAAAAGGTAGTTTATACAGCGAAAGAACGCAACCGCTTTAAAGGACATTCTGACGAAGTTGCTAACATTATCGCAAGCTTTAGCCCGAAGGGCGATATTTTAGTTTCTGCTGGAAGTGACGGTACGATATGCTTGCGGAATTTGCAGGGTAAATTGTTGAAAACATGGAAAGAAGAGCAAAGTCAAATTTTGAGCATCAGTTTTCGGTTCGACGGTCAGCAATTTGCTACTGCGGGACAAGAAGGTACTGTCCGCCTTTGGGATTTGCAGGGTAAATTGTTAAAAGAATGGAATCCAGGTCTAGGTTGGATCAGGAGTATTAATTTTAGTCCGAAAAGTCAGGTATTGGCGATCGGAGGAGAACAAGGTACTCTCTTGTGGAACTTGCAAGATGGAAAGTCGAAAAAATTGCCAGAACCAAACGAAAATTGGATATGGAACGTTAGTTTTAGCCCGGATGGACAGCGATTGGCTAGCGCCGGAAGAGACGGTATAGCACGCTTGTGGGATTTGCAGGGTAAGTTGTTGAAAGAATTCCCAAAGCAAGGAGATAACCTGAGGAGTGTCAGTTTTAGCCCGGACGGAAAGATCCTCGCGATCGCAGGAGATAACCATAATGTTCGCTTGTGGAACTTGCAGAACAAGCAGTTAGTAGAACTGCAATACTTTTTAGCCTTGAAAGTCAGTTTTAGCCCAGACAGTCAGCGACTGGCTATAGCAGACGACGACGGCACTGTTAGTTTGCGGAACTTGCAGGGCGAGTTATTGCTAAAGTTGACAAAAAAACAATGGTCTGTCAGTACCATCAGTTTTCATCCAAAGAATCAGCTATTAGCGATCGCTGGAGAGAACGATACTGTTAGCTTGTGGGACTTAGAGGAGCGACCCCTGGCAGAATTTAAAGGGCATCAAAGTCAGGTCAAAAGTATCAGTTTTAGCGCCGACGGTCAGCGAGTGGTTGCTGAAGAAGATAAAGGCGCTGTACGCTGGTGGAACTTGCAGGGTCAACTTTTGAAACCGAGCAAAGAAAAGCAACCCCCCACCGGGGACACTTGCAGGCTTTACGGTAAGCTAGTCGTTAACATAGAAGGAGACAAAGCCTACTTGCGCGACTTAAAAGGCAAGTATTTGGCAGAAACAGCATCCGGTTCTCTAAGCGGGATCGAGAGCTTCAGTTGCAGCCCAGATGGTAAACTATTTGCGATCGCAACAGAAGACAGCACTGTCCGCCTGTGGGACTTGGGTAACAAGTTTAAAAGACAAAATCGCCTAGTTCTCAAGCAGGTAACGCAATGGTCTGGGGAACAAGGCGCGATTGCATTTGTTCAATTTAGTCAGAACAGTAAGCAAGTGGTAACAGGCGGAAATGACGGGACTGTCCGCTTGTGGAACTTGCAGGGCGAGTCTTTGGCAACCTGGAAAACAGATCTAGGCAAAAACTCGACCGCCAGTGTTAGCTCTGACGGCAAGCTGCTAGTTACTGCTGGATCTTATGGCAATCCTAAGTTATGGCAAATTGAAGAATCATTGGATGAACTGAGAAAGCACGGTTGCTATCTGGTAAAGGATTATTTAAACAATCCTAATGCCAATCTCAGCGAAGAAGACCGCAAGTTGTGCGATGGTATTGGCAATTCTCAGCGGTAGATATGAGTTGTTAAAAGCGGATCAGTAGTTCTTTTCATCCGCTTTTCAGCGAAGCATTTGCCAGCTTGTAGTTTAGGGCGACACCTAGCCAAAAGTATAGGTTTTTCCCCCGACTGAGGGTCTGGTGTGACCTGACCATTTAGCTAACTTAAGACTGAACTAAAAGCTAGGAGTTTTAGGGATATGATTCTCTTAAGATTGAACCTGGGTAAGGAAGACAAGCCTAAGACCAGATGTCAATTATAATTTTGGAGTGAATCATGAACAAATATATCGCTTTAGTCTTAGCGGCCATGACAGTATCTCTGAACACTACATCCTATGCTAAAGTGTTCGACACCACATCAAAATCCTCTCTCGCCAATACCAAGAATTCTAATCTGGTCTCTACAAACGATGTTCATTGTGAAATAGATAGGACGGAAGTAGATAAAAATGCTGAGCCAAAGCTAGTAAATTTCGCTAACAATCTGCCTGATTTATGTAAGAAAAAATATCCAGAGATTAAACGTTTGCTCGTTAAAGGTGCTTACCAGCCTCCAAGTAATATACAGATTATCTTCAAGAATGGCAAGGGTGCTGCTCATACCGTAGGGAATGAGATAACTCTCTTTATCCCCTACTTTAAACAGCAGTCAAATGATTATGGGGCTGTAGTTCACGAGATGGTTCATGTAGCGCAGAATTATCAAAAATCTGTACCAGGATGGCTTGTTGAAGGTATAGCAGATTACATTCGATTTGAGATGGGTTACAGCGATTCGTCGAAACTCAGTTGTCACAATAATCAACACTATAGTTCAAGCGTCTATTCGTGCGCTCCTGCATTTGTAACCTACATAGAGAAGACAAATAATGGAGTAATTGCCAAGCTGAATGCGGCTCTAAGACAAGAAGGGTATAACAATGGTCTACTTTCCAAATACACTGGCAAGACCGTAGAACAGCTATGGCAGGAATGTAGAAAGAATGATTGTCAAGGCGGAGCAGCTCATCAGTAGTTTGGGGCGACACCTAGCCAAAAGTTTAGGTTGCTTCCCCCCTTTACGGTCAGTTTATGCCCGATCTTTTGTATAGGCTGAACACTCAACTATGAGTTAGACCCTTTCTTGGGTTTATCGCCGTACAGTAGTTTTACAGAGGAACCACAAGCAGAAATAGTCAAAAAACTTGTTGGTGACTTTCATAAGGTAATGATGTTACCCAAAAATCCGGAGCTACTATGTTTAAACTTTTGAAACTATATCCTAACAAGACTAGCTTTTTTGTCGGAAACGCTATAGGTTTATGTACTTTTGTCTTGAGTACATCTCTTTGTGCTTTTTTCACTGTATGCACCGACACTAACCTACAGAATAACCCAAACCCTTACAATCCCGCCGCTCCTTTTGCAACATTTGTAGGTTCACTTGTCGTTGGTATATATTGCAGTTGGCTCGTCAAAGGCAAACTCAAACTTTTAGTCGGTTGTTTGGTTACATTGTTAACTTTATTCGCTGTATTGAAGAGTGGTATTAGAGGAGTTTTTGATACACTTGTAGGAGGGGAAAGCTTTCTGAGTCATTCGCTACTTTATGGTGTTATTACCCTTGTACTGGTTTCTGGTATAAGCCTTTTGAAGAAGCCAGTAGATCAAAATTAATTGGCAAACTATCTCTACCTTCTTCTGTCACGTTACTAGGAATTTATAATAAGAACGAATGGCACACTAACCTATTGGTTGATGTAGCTGGGCGATCGCAATTATCCGTCTGTTGGGAAATTCGCTGGTTTTTCGCCGATAGCCCCAAAAAACCTCCCCTATCGCCGATTCCATGCTAAAACAAGTTTAAACTCATGCGGAGCCTTTTGAAATGACTCACTTCGGCATCCTCTGTCCCACAGCCAACGGCAACCTCAACCCGATGACAACATTAGGTAGCGAATTGCTTCACCGAGGCTATCGAGTCACCTTATTTGGTTTCCCCGATGCTGCATCCACCACCTTAGCAAGCGGCTTGGAATTCCAGTCATTAGCTGAAAATGAATTTCCCCTACAAGTACTCATGCGGGCATGAATACAACCTTAGAATCCTTGAGCAATGGAGTACCAATGGTAGCAATTCCTGTGGCGAATTACCAGCCGGGAGTGGCAGCGCAGATTGCTTGGACCGGTGTTGGCGAAGTGGTTTCTTTGAAGGAATTGATCCTTCCTAAAGTACGATCGACAATTGAGACAGTCCTAACCCAAGAGTCGTACAAACAAAGGCCGATCGCCCTCCAAGACGCGATCGGGCGATCGGGCGGAGTCAAGAAAGCAGCCGATATTATCGAACACGTTGTATTGACTCGAAAGCAGATCTTGGCTGAAAAATAGCCGCAGACTGTGGTAAGATTTTGTGCTTTAACTGAAACCACAGCCCCTAGACAAACCATAAGTAAAGCAGTAGCCAGGATTTTTAACTGTTTGGGTATCACACTTAAGCAGTCGATGTTAAGTCATTTTAGAGAAGTTTGAAATTGAGACAGTGTTGCTTGTGGGCGATTGCAAGGAAAAAGGCAGTCGTCGATGCGATCGCAAAATTTCCAGCAATGGTTTCAGCAATTAATAACGTCCAGTGAAACCTCGGCGGTTGCTATAATTCCAAATAATCAAATCAGGATTAAGCGTGTCACCAGCAAACTCTCAAGAACAAACGCCTCTATTAAATGCCTTGCGCGATCGCACAAATCACCCGCACGCCCCATTCTACGCCCCCGGACACAAAGGCGGACAAGGAATCTCTCAACCCCTAATTGACTTATTCGGTGCGGCAGTATTTAGATCGGATTTGCCCGAATTGCCGGAGTTAGACAATCTCTTTAACCCAGAAGGTGCAATTGCCGAAGCTCAATACTTGGCCGCCGAAGTATTTGGAGCCCAATCAACTCGGTTTTTGGCTAACGGTTCGACTTGCGGAATAATCGCTGCCATTTTAGCGACTTGCGGCCCAGGAGATAAAATTATCCTACCTCGAAATATCCACTCCTCGGCGATTTCTGGTTTAATTTTATCGGGTGCAATTCCAATCTTTGTCAATCCAGAGTACAACCCGGATTGGGATATTGCCAACAGCATCACCCCAGAAGCCACAGCCGCAGCATTAGAACAATATCCCGACGCGAAAGCAGTAATGATAGTTTACCCAACCTATCACGGCGTCTGCGGGGATTTGCAGGCGATCGCCCAAATTATCCATCAATACAACATACCGTTATTAGTAGACGAAGCCCACGGCGCGCACTTTAACTTTCATCCAAACTTGCCAGAATCGGCACTATCAGCCGGCGCCGATTTAACAGTACAATCGATCCACAAAACCCTCGGTGCAATGACACAAGCATCGATGCTGCACGTCAAGGGCAATCGCATAGATATCCAAAAATTAAACAAAGCATTGCAGCTAGTACAATCTACCAGTCCCAGCTACTTATTATTAGCATCCCTAGACGCAGCCCGCCAACAAATCGCAATCCACGGCAAAGAGTTAATGGCGCAAACTTTACAGCTAGCAGAAAAAGCGCGATCGCGCATCAGTCAAATTCCCGGCTTATCTGTTTTAGAACCATTAAATACTCCCGGTTTTGCAGCATTAGACCGCACCAGGCTAACAGTAAAAGTATCAGATTTAGGAATCACAGGATTTGCCGCCGATGAAATTCTGCACTCTCAACTCGGTGTGACGGCAGAATTACCAATGTCGCAACATCTAACATTTATTATCAGCTTGGGAAATACAGAATCCGATATTGACAATCTAGTTAAAGCTTTTACGATTTTAGAAGGAAGAAGGAAGAAGGAAGAAGGAAGTTCGGCAACGGATGTAACAGATGTAACGGATGTCAGGAAGAGGGAAGAAGTCCGAAAGAAGAAGTCCGAGAGAAGAAGTCCGATGTCCGATGGAAGATTTGCCCAATCTCCCACTCTCCCAATCTCTCCCTCTCCCCCTCTCCTTTCCCCCCGCGAGGCCTTCTTTTTCCCAGCGGAAACAGTACCCGCAGACAAAGCAGTCGATCGCCTGTGCGCCGAACTCATCTGTCCCTATCCCCCAGGAATACCAGTCCTGATGCCCGGTGAAATCATTACCCCAGCAGCCGTTGACTACCTGCAACAAATCCTGGCCGCCGGCGGAAGAATCACAGGTTGTAGCGATAGAAACCTCCAAACTCTCAAGGTTGTGCGACAGTAAATATTAAGGCTTGGGGGAAATTGGGAGAATTTCTACTTCTTCCGCGAGTTCCAACTTCGGTCTTGCTTCACTCAAAAATCAAAAATCAAAAATATAACTATGCTTTGGCCCTACGTCACTCCAGGCATCCCGGATGACTTATTTGAACGTTTACCGGGAATTCCCATGAGTAAGCGAGAAGTCCGACTGCTGTTAATCTCCCACCTGCGGCTGCAAGCAGATTCAGTGGTGTGGGACATCGGTGCAGGTACTGGTACGATCGCAGTAGAAACAGGTTTGCTGTGTCCCAAAGGTCGCATTATCGCCGTCGAAAGGGACGAAGAAGTAGCAAGCTTGATTCGCAGAAATTGCGATCGATTCGAGCTCGACAACGTAGAAGTCATAGAAGGCAGTGCCCCGGAATGCCTGGAAAACCTGCCCCAACCCCCCCACCGAGTCTGCATCGAAGGAGGTCGCCCCATTAAAGCGATTCTCCAAGAAGTGTGGCGCTACTTGCCACCCCACGGTAGAGTTGTCGCCACAGCATCCAATTTAGAAAATCTTTACGCCCTTTCCGAAGGGTTCGCCGAGTTACAAGTCCGCAACATCGAGGTAGTCCAGTCCGCCGTCAACCGCTTGGAGACTCGCGGCCTCAGTCAAACCTTCGCCGCCGTCAATCCCATATTTATTCTCAGCGGCGAAAAGCTCGATTAGAAGGAAGAAGAAGGCACGACACGAATTGTGACACGGATACACGAATTAATTCTGTAATTCTTAATCTTTTTTAAGTTCACTTAACCTTCATACTTAAGAATAGGGGCCACCATAGCTGGATTGACCGCCTAACTTGAGATATTGGATAACGGATGGGGGATAAGGGTTATTTGTGCAAGGGATCAACTCGTGATCTAGAAAAATCCAAAATCCAAAATCCAAAATCCAAAATCGAATGATCCACCGCCGTCTGCAAGAGAAATTCATTTTATGCCTTGGTCTCGTATCCTGAGTGGAATAGTTGCGATCGCCCTTGCTTTGGGAATGATTATTATGGGCGGATGGTACTTCACCGTCGGCTTTGGAGTCATCGTCTACCTAGGCCAATTGGAATATTTTCAATTAGCCAGGGCTAAAGGTATTGCACCCGCTGCCAAAACTACCTTAGCCGTCAGTCAAGGGCTATTAATTACTGCCGCCCTAGCACCGGAACTCGTAGATGCCATGTTCCCCTTAGCGGGAACCTTAATTTGTTTCTACCTGTTATTCCAGCCTAAATTATCGACGATCGCCGATATTGCCTCCTCAGTTTTAGGATTGTTCTACGGCGGTTATTTGCCCAGCTATTGGGTACGGCTGCGAGTCGGCCTCGACCCAGGGAATCTTGCTACAACCCAACTTTCGCAAGCAGTAGCAAGCAATTTGCCGGTTAACATTTACCCGTCCCCGTCTTGGACAAATTCCAGCCACATATCTTTAGGATTGACTTCGCTGCTGCTGGCTTTCTTCTGCATCTGGGCCGCTGACATTGGGGCTTATTTTGTCGGCAAATTCTTCGGGCGCACTAGCCTATCCCACATCAGCCCCAAAAAAACCGTTGAAGGTGCCGTATTTGGAGTTTGCGGCAGCATCGCCGTGGCAGCCGCTGGGTCTTGGTATTTACACTGGCCGGGGTGGCCGTATACTGGGGCTGCTTTTGGTCTGTTGATTGGGGTTGCTAGCCTGTTGGGAGATTTAACTGAGTCGATGATGAAGCGAGACGCCGGCGTTAAGGATTCGGGACAGTTGATCCCCGGTCACGGTGGCATTCTCGATCGCACCGACAGTTATGTTTTTACCGCGCCCTTAGTCTACTATTTTGTGACTTTATTTTTGCCCGCAATCGACTCTTTTTTAATTAATTGGTAATTGGGAATTGGGGATTGGGAATTGTAATTGGGAATTGGTAATTGGGAATTGGGCATGGGGAATTGGGCATGGGGTATGTATTCCCAGCCTCTACCGAGGAACCAGGTTAAAGTCAACTGTAAACTGTTAACTGTTAACGAACTAAGGCAAAACTGTAATTCCTCCCCGACAAACAATCTCCCCCTGACTCAAAATCAATTCTTCAATCTCAACTTCCGGCCCAAAATCAATTTTAAAACCATTGAAATCACTGCTCTTTAATTCTCCATCCATTTCGATTTCTGGTGATTCAAACATCAATTCGCGACCGCTGGCTATCCGCAAACCCGTCCGCAATACCAAAGGAATTTGCCTACCGCCAGCGCGCAAAATTGCAGCCGAAAGCGTCAACAAACCCGCCTCAATTGCAATCTGCGAATTTTGCAACTTCAGCGACTGTTCCCTATCTGTCAGTGGCAGCATTGGCAGCAAAAATTCGCTTAAAGCATCAGCCAGCAAAGGCGCTTTCAGCGACGCATTCAAATCCGCTTGGCTAAGCCTCAAAACGCCTGCCACGGGAACAGATTCCAGAAGGCGTAGGGGTTGGCCTTTGAGAGCTTGACCGAGGTTGATGCGAATGCCACAGCCCTCTATGGCAACTTCAGTTAGGTGTAGTCCTTTATACACAGCACCGCGAGCGGCAGCCGTGACTTTGGGGATCGCACCGCTGAAGATTTGTCGATCGCTCCCCTCAATTTTCACCTTCAACTCGTCCACCTGCTGAACTTGCGATCGCAGCCACAACTGCACAGCCGGAGACAGCACTGCGCTCGCGATCCGGCTGCCTGGACTCGCCGAAGGTCTCCCGGGTTCCTCGCCGAGATTAACAGTCCCACCACAGCCACCAGCGGTATCTGTATTGTCAAATTGAAGAGAGTTTCGATCGACAGTCATAAACAATTTCAGAATATAAACCTTAATATTCAAGCACATAAATTTAACTAGAACTTGCACATCCAGCCTCAAAAACCCGGTTTCTACACAAATATACGGCTATCAACCTCTGATTTTCGTGAGAAACCGGGTTGATGAACACAAGTCCGATTAACTCCAAAATCAAGCATCAATCTGGCATCAGCAACGCCAGAAGCAGAAAAATTCTCAGCTTTCTCCCCTTGGGAGATTGGGGTAATTCACGAGTTGTGCGATCCCGATGAAAAATTTGCGATCGAGCGTATAAATTTAACCAGGAGTACGGGATTTATGGTAGTGTTGGTTTATGGTCGGGTCAGACCCACACCTTTCAAACCAGCCGCAAACCAACGGTGCAAACCTGTGCCTGCCGCGAGTCTTTTCGTCGTAGTTTTTGCACAGCATTCAGGGTAATGCCATCAGGACAATCTGCACCGGGCACAAGGACAATCTGCACTCTTGCCGGGCGTCCTGTAATAATTGGTCAGCATTATAATTTATTCCCAACCAGGAATTGAGCATTGCTAGTACGGTTAATCAATTAACCGTGTCGTGTTTCCTCCCCACCGTTCGCTCGTTGGGGATTTCCACACTCCCGTCATGTCTGATGAAAGGCTGCAAAAAATCCTCGCCCAGTGGGGCATTGCCTCTCGCCGTCTTGCAGAACAGATGATTGTAGCTGGACGAGTCCGAGTTAATGGCAATATTGTTCGCTTAGGAGAAAAAGCGAATCCCGATCGCGATCTCATCCAAGTCGATGGAGTCCCGGTGAAACCATCGGATCGACCCGCAAAGGTCTATCTGTTGCTCAACAAACCGGCAGGCGTAGTTTCTACTTGCAGCGATCCAAGGGCCCGATCGAAAGTTCTCGACTTGCTGCCACCCCAACTGCGCTCCGGTCAAGGCATCCACCCCGTAGGACGCTTAGATGCAGATTCCACCGGCGCCCTCTTGCTCACCAATGATGGTAAGCTGACATTTTGTTTGACCCATCCGCGTCACTCGATCGCCAAAACTTATCAGGTTTGGGTGAGCGGCGATCCCCCGGAACCCATACTACAAACGTGGCGTCAGGGCATCATCTTGTCCGGCAGAAAAACTTTGCCCGCGAAAGTTAAAGTTCTCGATCGCGCGCGAGACCAAACTCTGTTAGAAGTCATTCTATCAGAAGGCAGAAACCGACAGATTCGGCGAACGGCCGAACAGTTGGGATATCCCGTGGTGCGCCTGCACCGCACAGCCATCGGCCCGATTCAATTGCAGCGGCCCGGTTCGCCAATATTGCCACCCGGCTGCTGCCGACCCCTAGAAGATGCGGAAATTATTTATTTATGGAATCTAGTCAACCTAACATCAATAAGCGTGCCAGTAAATTCCCAGGAGCACAGCATATGACAAAGAATTTATTGTTTTTATTCTTCAAAACCACTAAGCAGAAACTGCACTCCCAAGAGCCAGAAACAGCTCAGAAGAAGCTAGCGGAAATAGGAACTCAACTCCGCCAGTACCGCGAACAGCAGTCGATTTGTTTGGACAAAGTAGCCGTGGTAACAATGATTCGGCGGAATCTGCTGCAAGCCATCGAGGACGGTCAACTCGACCAACTTCCCGAACCCGTCTACACTCAGGGTTTGATCAAGCGCTACGCTGAAGCAATGGGTTTGGACGGAACTCAGTTTGCCGACTTTTTCCCGATCGAACCGCCACCCCGATCGAGAACCAAGCTATCCTGGCAAGATGGGCCTCAGTTGCGGCCGATGCACCTCTACCTCTTTTACACATTTCTAATTATCTGTTCGGTCAATGTCTTATCTCAGTTGATGAGTGGTTCTGTTACTGCAAAAAACGGTGCGGGAGCCGAAGAACTAGCGCTTGGGCAGCAAGAACAAGCCCGTTTAGCTGGTGGGGCATCGACTTCCTCACAAAATCAGAAACCGGATAGTTACGAGGCTGTCGAAGCAGTAAGAACCGGTCAAAATTTAAATAAATCTGGCAATAAACCAGTGATGGTTAACGTCACTTTTAAAGCAGAATCATGGATGCAGGTTGAAGTCGATGGTAAAACAGAGTTTGAGGGAACTTTGCCGACCGGGACTGTTCGCACCTGGGGGGCTCAAAAGCAATTGGTAGTGGTAGCAGGTAACGCCGGTGGGGTAATGGTTGCCGTTAATAACGGACAAGCCGAACCACTCGGAGATCCTGGAGTCGCCAAAGAAGTTGTTTTTAAAGCAAACGAACTCAAGCCTTCAGCACCGCCCAAGAATGAAGGTTGAGTGTTAATTGGTAATTGTTAATGGGTAATAAATAGGTAATAGCGGGCAGTCCACAGATTTTAATGAGAATGTCGGTCTTTATTGACTTCTTACCCATTACCAACTACCCATTACCAACTACCCCTTCTACATTTTCAATGTTTATTAGGAGCGCGCCCGGAGATGTAAGTCATAGTTTTGAGCCGATCGCGCACTTCCCAATTCAAAGCTTCGGGTCGATACCGCCAGCCCCAATTTCCCTCTGGTTTCCCCGGAAAATTCATCCGCGCGTCAGTATCTAAACCCAACAAATCTTGAAACGGCACAATTGCCATATTAGCAATAGAAATCCAGCCCATGCGGATTAAAGACCAGTGAATTCCTTGGGGATCGATGCAGCCCAAATAACGCAAAACCTCATCTCTTTCGTAGTTTTGCAGTTGATTGAACCAGCCGACAGTCGTGTCGTTGTCGTGGGTACCGGTGTAAACTACGCAGTTGCGATCGTAGTTGAAAGGCAAAAAAGGATCGCCAGGGCCCGCGCCAAAAGCAAACTGCAAAATCTTCATTCCTGGAAACTCGTATCGATCGCGCAAAGCTTCCACTTCTGGAGTAATTACCCCTAAATCTTCAGCGATAATCGGCAAGTTGCCAAACTTCTCGTTAATTAGATCCAACAAAGCTGTTCCCGGCGCTTTAATCCACTCTCCCTCGATCGCAGTTTCTTGTCCGCGCTTCACCGCCCAGTAAGCCTCAAATCCTCGAAAGTGGTCGATCCGAGTCACGTCTACATAAGAGAAAATCGCTTCAAAACGCTGCACCCACCAGTCGAAATTAGTTGCTTGCAACTTCTCCCAATTGTATACGGGGTTGCCCCACAATTGACCTGTATTACTGAAGTAATCTGGGGGAACTCCTGCCATTAAAGCTGGTTCTCCGCTGGCTTCATCCAAGCAAAATATTTCTGGATGAGACCATACATCGGCGCTATCGTGAGCTACATAAATCGGAATATCGCCAATAATTTTAATGTCCCGCATATTAGCATAGCGTTTCAACTCCGTCCACTGGCGAAAAAACTCAAACTGAACGTATTGGTAGTAATAAATCTCAGCATTTAGCTGCTGACGCCACTTCTCTACTGACTCTGGTTTTCGACGGGCAATTTCTGGTTCCCAATTGTTCCAGCTAACACCGCCAAAGTGATCTTTTAGTGCCATAAATAAGGCGTAATCTTCCAGCCAATTCTCTTTGCTTTGGCAAAAACCTGAGAATTCTTTTTGCTGGATCGGGGATGCTTTAGCTTTGAAGTTTTCGCAAGCTTTTTTGAGCAAAGGCACTTTCAGCGCGATCGCTCGATCGAAGTCTACATAATCCAGCGGAAATTCTGGCAAATTAGCGAAGTCTTCATCTCCGAGCAATTGCTGGTCCCGCAGCAGTTCTGGGTTGATCAGCAGCGGATTTCCCGCCATTGCTGAATAGCACGAATAAGGAGAATTGCCGTATCCTGTCGGCCCCAGCGGCAATACCTGCCAGTATTGCTGGTCGCTCTCTACTAAAAAGTCAATAAAGCGATATGCTTCTATTCCCATGTCTCCAATGCCAAATCGACTGGGAAAGGACGTGGGGTGGAGTAAAAGGCCACTCGATCGGGGAAAAAGCATAATCTATCTAAAGATATAGGAATTTAACATTGACAATTTGACCTATCTTCCCTACTAATTAAACTTGGTAGTTTTGAGGGAGATTCTCAGGGCAAATTCTTTTGTGATTGTCTCATATTTTCTGCGATAACGTGCTTACCAAATATTTTTATAACACTCTACTCACAAGTCCTGAGTAGAAAGGAAAACATCACAATCTTAAGTTATGCGATCGCCCTGCTTTCACAGCTAGGTTTTTTTACCCAGACTCGTTTGCTGCAACAAAGTATTTTGCTTGAGCGTACCCGGTTTCTGCTTAATCTTTAAATATACTTTTCTTTTGTTTTCGCCCCCTCTCTCTGCAGTCGTAAATTGTCCGCCAACAATCAGCCATCACTTAAGCAGAGCCAATGCACAAATTAGCCGGCTGTTTTGTATCTCAAAAAACAGCCGGCTGCGAAATTACTGGTGATAATGCTTAGTTCACGCTTGCTTGTTCAACATTTTCTGCACTTGTTTGAGAGCTATAGCGCCGACGTTGTAAGCAGCCCAGCCGCCCGCCAACAATACGGGCATCAATACTATTAGTATGCGGAAGTCAAAATCCATGAGTTCTCCTCCTAAAGTTTTTTAACAAATTCTCATAATCTATTTGTATCTCATTTTGTCGCCATTCTCCTGACTCTTTAACCAAATATTCGGGAGACACAGGAGGACATCGCTCCGCAAGAATTGAGAGCGAAAGCGAAACTCCTAGGCGGGCGATCGGCATTCGCTGCACTAATTATCCCACAATCTGTTTGGCAATCCCTTCCACCACCTTAGTTAGAGGGTCGTTAGGGAAGTGCAGCGCAAACACCCCCTTGCTGGCGAGCAGCATCATCTTGTCGCTGTGGGGCAGTACCCCTGCCACTGGGATTTTGTAAATACTCTCTACTTGCTGCTTCAAATCCTCGAAATCCAGCGATTCTGGGGCTTTATTAATCGTCATCAAAATCTTGGGAACTTCTAATTTGCGGGCCACATCTACCGTGACAGCCGTTCCCTGAAAATCTTGCTGATCCGGACGCAGAATCAGCAGGAGGATGTCGGAAATGGTGATGCTGAGGAGGGTTTCTTCGTTGAGCCCCGGGTGCGTGTCTATAAATAGGTAGTCTAAGTTCAAAACCTCGATCAGTTCTTGAAAGCCGTCGGTAAGCAGTCCCACATCGTAGCCTTCCCGCAAAACTCGCGCTATCTCCCCTGCTTTAATGCTCGAAGGAATCAGGTAGAGGCTGCCGTTACTGGCTAATTTTGGCAGTAGCGAACTCACATTGTAGGCCGTATCGGCGATCGGACACCGGCCCCACAGGTAATCGTTCAGGCAACGATCCATGTTGCTCTCGCTGAAACCGAACAGCACGTGAATCCCTGGTGATTGAATGTCTGTGTCCACAATGGCGACCCGATTTCCGCCGCGAGCGATAATAGATGCCAGGTTTGCTGTCGTGTTCGATTTGCCAGTTCCGCCCCGGTAAGAGTGGACAGAGATGATTTTGGACATGATCTGCGTAGGAGGGTAAGAAACCAGGAGAACTCATTATGATGCAATTTTCGATGCATTCTAGTCCTCTGTCATTCTTCCTTGCCCCCCAAATCCTCCTTATCTGTTAAACTATCAATTTTTTCATCTTTTATCATCTTTTGGGCGCCCCTGCGCTGCCGCATCTGTTTAGCTTTGGTTTGCAAATCGCTGAACTCGTCATCATGTTTAGTTTCGGCTGAACTAGCACCACAACGGGTATCGTTCGGGACACCCGTTGGAGAACCGCTTTCCGATTCAGTCACGGCGGCGCGCTGCTTCTGCTGTTTGGCTTTTTCCTGCAACTGAGCTAGGTATTCGTCGGTTTGACTTTCGACCTTTGGAAGCTCTGGGGTAATGGCAATTATTTCTTGGGGTTCGGAAGGTGCTTTTTCAGAGGTTTCTTGTTTGCTAATCCTCAGTTTATCTTTCTTTTGCTGCAATTCTTTAAAGAAATCAGATTCTGTGATTTCTGCGACTTGCTGTTCTTTTTTGGCTTGGTCTATTTCGATTTTGAAGACTTGTTTAACTCGATCGCTAATTGCTTTCCCGTATCCGGCTTTATTAAATCTTTCTGCTGATACAATGCTACCGCCAGTTAAGATTAATGCTAAGGCTGGCGCTGCTACAGGCACCCACCCTCCTAAGAGAAAAATCCCAAAGCCGAACGCGCAGCACCCGGACAGCAGTGCTGCGAATGTCACTGTCAACTTCGCTGGGTGAGCCATCCGCGATGCCAACGTTCCTCCGACAATTGACCATGCCGAAATCCACAGGATTTCTGCCCATTCCGGCCAAAACCACAACATCGGTCTGTTGTCTAAAACGGCACTCAAAATTTGGCTGACTACTTGTGCGTGTGCCACGATACCAGGCATGAATTGGTTGCTTTGCTGTCGCCCACTGTAAGGAGTATAAAAGAAATCTTTAACGGTTTCTGTGGTGTAACCGATGAGCACTATTTTATCTTTAACTAAATTCGGGTCAACTTTCCCTTCTAAAACATCGGTGATTCTGACTTGGTTTGCGACTTGCTGCTTGGAACGATAGTTAATTAATATTTGATATCCCCTGACATCGGCATTTTTGTATCCTCCGTCATTGCTTGCTAGTTGTTTTAATTGGGTTTTTCCCAGCCATAAAGATTGATCCGGGGCGAGTTTGGGAGAGATTTTTTGCCCTTGCAGGTAGCGGAGTGCTAGCTGGAGGTTGAAGGAATATAAAACTTGAGAATCGTCATTGCAAAGATGTTTTTGGGCCGAGGAGTTGCCCTCAATGGTCGGCGGTTTCATAAATAATAAAGCCCTGCGGAGTATGCCACCCGGATCGACTCCGAAATCTGCAAATCCCACCCGGTTTTCTGGCAGCCCCGGCGCAGGTGGAGAACCTGGATTGTCGGGGTTCCCGTCGGTGACTAAACATACCCCGATAATACGATCGCTTTTTTGTAAAATTTTAGTTAATTCCTGGCGCCCGTCTCCTAATGGTACGTCTCGCAGTACATCTAAACCGATGACTGCCGGCTGCATTTTGTCGAGTTTTTGTAAGATTTCAGCTATTTTGCGATCGGATATTGGCCACTCTTTCAGTTTCTGAATGTCTGCTTCGGTAATCCCCACAACTAGCAAACGCGAGTCTGGCTGTTCATCGGGACGCCACCTCACCATTTGGTCGTAAGCGCTTAATTCTACTGGTTCGAGTATTCCTAGCTGTCTGGCACCCATCAAGGATAATGTTACTGCCGCGCTGGCAAGTAATACAGACTTAGCCAATGCTAGTGATGGTTTATACATTTGACTCAATTGAGCCACTGTCGATCGAATGTTGTTAGATATTTTACTCATTATCCCAGCATAAAAGTTTGACTCGTTTCTGGAACAGCAGTTGTTTCACATTTTCCGCCTGCTGGAGGCTTCCTCCATCTTAGAACACTCGGAAACTGCGACCACTTTGTTACAAAAATTTACAGTACATCGCAAGCAACTGTATCCAATGATACTTGTGGCATAGGCAACCTGATTTTTCCGACAGAGAATCCCCTTGCCGCTCGAATTAATAAATGTTATTGATGATATGTCAAGGTATAAATTGTGTATCTGCGCCCTCGACTAGCAGCTCAAAAATATTTGTCGCCATCAGCCAATGCCTGTGTTTGAAATTATAGTGAAAGGTACAACAAAATGAAACGTTTTCTACATCGGGCTACACTTGCGGTCGGCGTAGCTGCGATCGCAGCTACCATACCCAGTTCACTTACACCGATGCGCGCACAATCTCAGCCGCTTTTACTGAGTCAAAATGTTAATTTCAAGCCTCCCGACGTAACAGCCCCGGCCGGCCGACAGGGAGGGACACATCGTGGCAACAAGCTTTGTCCAGCGGGTTTATCTATTACTCCTTTAGTGCCTCCAACTAATATCGGTTTAACCCTAACAGATTCTCCCACAATTTTTGTCTATATTCCTAACACCTCGCCCGAAATAGAGTTTACTTTGCTCAACGAAAAGGAGGACAAAGTGGTCTATGAAAAAACCTTTAAACTAGACAAATCCGGGATTGTTGGAGTTAGTATTCCGGCTACCGTGGACAACAACAAATCCCTTGAAGTTGGCAAGCGATACGTATGGTCGTTTTCGCTAGTTTGCGACCCCGAAGACCGAGCTGCAGATTTAGTTGTTAAAGGGTTCGTGCAGCGAATTGAACCGCAGGCAACTCTCAAGAGCGAGTTGGCAAATCCCGACCCGATGACTAGGCTCAACGTTTATGCTCAAAATGGGATTTGGTACGAAACTATCGCTACTTTAGCCCAAATGCGGCGTCAAACACCGGGGGATGTGAAGCTGACAGACAAGTGGATGCAATTATTGCAGTCCCAAGGACTGGAATCAGTTGCAGCTCAACCACTGGTTGCGCCTCTTTAAATCTCGCTATTTCGGGAAATTTTGTCGGTCAGCCGATGGCGATGTGAAAATTGACCCATTTACTCGATCGCGCCCGGAGCTAAAACTCCGGGTTAACATTTAGAGATACGCTCTATAAATATTTCTACAAGTTGGTGGAAAAATGAAACGTTTTATAAATTTTACTGCACTGGCGATGACTGTATTGGCTATCGCCGTTACTCTCCCCAGTTTGCTGACACCGATGCAGGCTGTGCCTTCACCCATTCTGCTGAGTCAGAATGTTAATTTCAAACCTCCCGATGTAACAGCCCCCGACAACCGGCAAGGGGGGACACATCGAGGCTGCCAGTTACAAGATGGTTTATTCATTACTCCCTTAGTACCTGAAAGCAATATTGGCTTAACGCTAACAGAGTCGCCAACATTTTTTGTATATGTTTCTCAACCTTCGGCTCAAGTAGAGTTTATTTTGCTAAACGAAGATGAATCTGAAGTAGTCTACGAAACTACTTTAAAAATAGACAAGCCCGGAATTGTGGGAGTTAGGCTTTCTGAGAAAGGCAACACAAAAAATATTGAGGTTGGTAAGCGATATGTGTGGTCGTTTGCACTAGCTTGCGATCCTCTGGAGCGTTCCGGAGATTATATTGTTAAAGGAATCGTGCAGCGAATTGAACCGCAGGAAACTCTCAAGAGCGATTTGGCAAATCCCGACCCTATGGCTAAGGCGATCGCTTATGCTAAAAATGGGGTTTGGTACGACACTCTTGCGACTCTCGCCGAAATGCGGCGCCTCGCACCCGATGATTCGCGGCTGACGACCGAGTGGACGCAATTGTTGCAGTCCCAAGGACTAGAATCGATTGCCGCTCAACCGCTAGTTCAGTCTTTTTAATAACGACTGTTCACCAATCATTGCTGAGTGTTTGCATAGTCAATTCTTCAATTATTCAATCCAGTAACCGAAAGCAGCTAGGGTACAAGCCCCCGTCTTTATCCTGGCACAACCAAAAAATAGTATCCGATAACCAGTCCCCGGATTCATCAGTGATATCCCTTTGTTCAATTCTCAAATTCTTCAATTCTTCAATCCAAAATCTAAAATCTAAAATCTAAAATCGATTGATGGCTAATAACTTTCCGACAATTCTAGCTCTTGATTTTGACGGTGTGATTTGTGACGGACTAATCGAATATTTCCAAACTGCTTGGCGTACCTACTGTCAAATTTGGAAACCAGTCGAAACAGTACCAGATCCAGATTTAGCTTTGAGTTTTTACCGAGTGCGGCCCGCCATCGAAACTGGTTGGGAAATGCCGCTGCTAATCCGCGCACTGCTGACAGGAATTTCCCCAGAGCAAATTTTGCTGGAGTGGCCAGATATTGTACCACATTTGTTGACCGAAAATAATTTGAAAGCGCAGTCTGTCGGCGCTAGGTTAGACGGATTGCGCGATAATTGGATTGCTGAGGATTTAGCTGGCTGGCTGTCTTTGCACCGCTTTTATCCAGGGGTTGCGGATCGCTTGCACTCGTTGCAGGAGAGTTCGGTGAAAGTGGCGATCGTCACTACAAAGGAAGGTCGTTTTGTGCGGGAACTTTTGCAGCTAGCAGGCGTACAAATGCCGTCAGAGTTGATTTTTGGTAAGGAATACAACAAGCCGAAACACCAAATTTTGCGGGAATTTTTGGCCGCGTCTGGCAAAGATTCGACTATTTGGTTTGTGGAAGATCGGTTAAAAACTTTGCTGTCGGTGAAGCAGCAGCCGGATTTATCTCAGGTGAGGTTATTTTTGGCTGATTGGGGTTACAATACTTTGCCAGAACGGGAATCTGTGGCTCAAAATCCACCAGTTCAATTGCTTTCTCTGTCCCAGTTTGCCGGAGATTTTGCAGATTGGCTGCCGATCGACTGTTGATGTTAGATTTGTTGACAGGTGTGATTTTTTTCGCTATTCAGAGTCAAAAAAAATCACAAAATTTTACATCTTTTTTGTTGACTTTTGCGGCGTATACATGGTATTTTAATATAATGGGATGCTGGCAAAAATATTATTTTTGTTACCATCCCATTATAAGATAAATATAACAGAAATTCCTCAAAAAAGCAAGAATCTAGTCTAAAAAAAATGTGTTTTTTTTAGACTATTGCAGGTACTTCTGACCTCAAAAACCAGGTTTTTTTACTACTATTTATTCTGGCTGGTATGAAATATTTTAGTTTATTAAACCGCGTGTATGACAAAAAACAACCTTCGGCACAAAAAAATGAAAAGTGTTTTGATAATTTCTCAGCTTGAAAGCTTTCTAATATTGAGACTTAAAAACAATGCTCGATTTAACTAAAGCAGCCAAGGCAATGCAGGGAATGAGCCAACATTTGAATGTGGAAGCTCACGCCGCTCGCCAACGTTTGGAAGTGGCTCAGAATTTGCTGGTAAAGGCTGCAGCGGAACAGGAAAAATTGGTGGAATTGCAAGAGAATTGGCGCGATCGCACTTTATTCAATGCTGCCACGCCGATCGAGCCCTTAGACGATCGCACCTACATCACCGCACCCCCCGCCTCTCACACAGTCTTTGCCACAGACGGATCGCAAATTTCCCCCAACCATCACGAAATAGCTTACTGCTACCTGCTAAACGTCGGCACAGTCATGCTGCACTACGGGCAAAGCCGTCACCCAGTTTTAGACAGCGTGCCGGAGGTTTTCTACAAACCAGAAGACTTGTACGGTTCGCGACAGTGGGGAATTAGAACCGAAGAATGGATGGGATATCGGCGCGCAGTTTCCGAAGCAATTGCCTTGGCAGAAATGGGCTGCAATTGGGCAAAAGTTAACGACAATAAATTGCCCGCGCCAGCTTTAGCAATGGTAGACGGTTCCCTGATTTATTGGTTTTTGGAACAGTTACCCACCGATGCGCGCGATCAAATTTTGCTGCCAATTTTAGAAGCTTGGGACAAGTTGCGTTTAGCAGGAATTCCGCTGTTAGGATACTTAAGCGCTTCTCGCAGCAGCGAAAGCTTATCTTTTTTGCGGTTTGAAGCTTGCACCCACGAAGTACCAGACTGCATGACAAATTGCCCGAACGTCGGATTTGCCGCCACAATTTCTTTCGCCGAAAAAGCACCTTGTCAAGAATTTGAACCTTTGCGGGATGCCATCTTGTGGGCAACAATCCTCTCACCGGGACAAAGAAGCCCTTTGTGGAAATCCCAAGCTCGAATTTTAGATTTGTACGGCGTTAATTCCGTCTATTTCTGTTACGTTCACGTCGGCACAGAAATTGCTAGAATAGAAGTGCCGGAATGGGTAGCACAAGATACAGCACAGCTAGATTTAGCATTAGGAATGATGCTGGCTCAAGTACACAAAGGCGGCGGGTATCCGGTGACGCTAGCAGAAGCTCACAATCAAGCGGTAGTCACGGGGGGCGATCGAAGTCGCTTTTTCGCTTTGTTAGAGCAGCAAATGATTAAAGCCGGCTTAAAAAATGTCGGAATTTCTTATAAGGAAACACGGAAGCGCGGCAGTATTGCTTAAAGTAATAAGTAGAGTAATCTTGGACGCAGAAACCAGGTTTTTACGGAAATATTGCATTTAACACAGATAAAAAACCCGGTTTCTGTGGTATTGATGCGTAAGCTATGTAGAGTTAAAATAAAGTTAAAAATGTTATATGCCAATAGAACTAATTATCTTAATTGCCTCGTTACTTGTATCTTGGCTGGTGTTTAATTGGGCTTTTAAAGTGTTGAAAGCCAGCATCGGGACAGCGATTGCTTTAGCAGCAATTGTGTTGGCGATGCAGTTATTGTTTGGCATCGGCCCAAATCAGCTTTTCCAACATATAATTCACTTGCCGGAAACCCTGGGAAAAATGATTTCGGGCAAGTGATCCGATTTAAAATTTGAGATTTGAGATTCTTTTAGATACCCGACTTCTTCCAGAAGCCGGGTATCTGAGGATTCCGAGAATTTTCCCTCTTCCGACTTCCATCGGACTGACATCCGTTACATCCGTTACATCCGTGGAGCGAATCCGTTGCCGAACTTCCTCCTTCCTTCAGATATTAACTTCCCAGCATTTGCAACTTGTACAAACTGGCATACAACCCTTCTTGCTGCAACAACTCTTCGTGGCTGCCAGATTCTACTAACTGCCCGCGTTTGAGCACTAAAATGCGATCGACATTTCGGATAGTAGAGAGCCTGTGGGCAATAATAATAGCCGTTCTGTCCGCCATCAAACGCTCTAGAGCTTCTTGAATTAAAGCTTCCGTCCCCACATCCAAACTAGCAGTTGCCTCGTCTAGAACTAAAATACTGGGATTGCGAATAGCGGCGCGAGCAAACGCTAATAATTGCTTTTGTCCTCCCGAAAGATTGGTTCCCCGTTCCCGCAATTGCGTATCATAACCTTGAGGCAACTGTTCGATTAAACGGGCAACATTTGTCTTTTCTGCTGCTGCTTGAATTTCCTCAATCGAGTAACTTTCTCCCAAGCTGATATTGCTCTTCACGTCACCAGCAAATAGAAAGCCATCTTGGATAATCACGCCTATGTGCCTGCGTAACTCTGCTTGAGGCAAATCCCGAATATCCACATGATTCACCAGAATCCGTCCTCGGCTAGGTTCGTAAAGGCGGCACAGGAGACGGATAATCGAACTTTTGCCTGCACCGGTGGGGCCAACTAATGCTACTTTTTCGCCGGATTTGATGGTGAAATTGAGGTTTTGCAGGACATATTCGTCTTTTTTGTAAGCAAACCACACGTTGTCAAATTGGATTTCTCCCGATTCATAATTCTGCGATTTGGCATTTTCTCCCCCCCTTAGCAAGATGGGGTTGGCGGGGGGTGATGGGGGATGGTTGGGCAATAAACGATATTCTGAACTTGGTGGATTTTGAGAATTATCTGCCAATTCTCGATCGAACGGAGACAAGTTGTAAGCCGTTGCCTCTGGATGTCCAGTTATCAACAACGGTGAATAACCTGCCCTTCTTCCTTCTTCCCTCTTCCCTCTTCCTTCTTCCCTCTTCCCTCTTCCTTCTTCCTTCTTCCCGCTAGTTGGATCTTTAATTTCGATCGGTTCGTTGAGAATATCGCTAATGCGTTCGACAGCGGTAAATCCTGCTTGAATTGCAGTGAATTTCTCAGCAAATTGCCGCAGCGGATCGAAGAGACGCTGAGCAAATAAAATGAATGCCGAGAGAGTACCGAAGTTAAGATTACCAGCTAAAACCCTTTGACCGCCCATCCACAAAACTGCTGCAATCGCCACTAAAGCAATCCATTCTAATGTCGCAGATACGGCTGAGTCGTAAAATATAGTTTTGTCAACTGCTTTAATGTAGCGTTTATTGGTGACGCGAAACAATTGGGAGTTGAATCTTTCGCGGCGGAATAGCTGCACTACGCCAATACCAGTCAAGTTTTCTTGCAGTTGGGCGTTGAGTTCGGAAAGTTCTTCTCTGGTATTGTAATTTGCTATGCGATATTGGTACTGGAAATAAATGATGACTGCGGTAATTGGTATCATCATCAGGACCAACATTAAAGCTAGTTGCCACTGCATGGTAAACATGAAAATGGCAATTACTAAAATTGAGAATAAATCGCTGACAATGCCGATCGCCCCTGAAGAGAAAACCTCTCCCAAAGCTTCTACATCGCTGGTGAGGCGAGTCATCAGTTTACCGACAGGAGTGCGATCGAAAAATCTCACTGCTAGCGATGTGACGTGGGCGAACAAATCATTTCTAATATCAGTAGTAATTATTTGCCCTACTTTCGTGACTAAATAGCCTTGAAGTGATTGCAGTGCTAATCTAAGTGTTATAGTTAGCATGAGCAAAATAGCCAAAATATTCAATGCAGCAGAGAGAGGCACTCCCTGCAAGAATTTGTAGGTAGGTTCCGAGCGAATTACCGAAATTGCCTGTCCGATGAGAATGGGTTGAATTGCTCCTGAGACTGCTAGCGGTACTAATAGTGCGATCGAAATAATCAGCAAGCGTTTGCTGCGGGTTGCGTAAGATGCCAACCTCATGAATAACCGCCAGTCTGTTTCCTGGCCGGATTTGTTTTTGGTATCTGCTACTGGTGAGGAAAGGGTCATTGATGGCAAAAACTGTACAATATATCTAAGTAATAATTGTAACAAAGAGAATCAATATTTGGCACTAATATCAGTAACAAGCAAGATGCCTGTTTCACAAAGAGTGTTTTCTTGTAACAGTAGGTTGGGTTGAGGAACGAAACCCAACTAAAATGTTTGTAGCCCGCCCAAGTGGTAGTATAATCTAATGTTAAAGGTTATACTGTCATCATGCAAGAGATAGAGACATCCCGATTGTATCTGAGACAATTTACGCCAGACGACTTAGATGAGCTGTACCGTATTTACAGTGATGCAGAAATAATGAAATACTTGAGAGGAGTTAAAACTAGAGAAGAAACAGAAATCGCCCTTCATACCATGCTCAAACATTGGGAAGAAAACAACTTCGGACTGTGGGCTTTAGTACATAAAATAGACGGTAAAATGATTGGTCGCTGCGGACTGAATTTTCTGGAGAAGACACCGGAAGTTCAGCTAGGCTATACCCTCGACAAAGTTTATTGGAATCAAGGGTTGGCGACTGAAGCATCTTTGGCTAGTCTAAACTATGGATTTCAAATATTAAATTTGAAGAGAATAGTTGCGATCGCCCTCCCAGAAAATATAACCTCCCAGCGGCTGATGCAGAAAGTTGGCATGAAATAGGAAAAAAATGCTCTTTACTACGAAACTGATGTAGTATATTATTCTATCTCGCGAGAAAGTTACCAGTCAAAAGTAGTTTTGTAGGGTGCGCTAGGCGCACCTTACTGCATTTAAATTACTCGCATCGCAAATTGTCATTATTGTCGGCTGACAACTACGAAGTTCTTTGCAATTGCTTGTTAACTTTTTGAATTTTCTTAGCAAAATACTCTTGTCTGTGTCCCAATTTTTTAGCCACGTCCAACCCTTTTTGATAGGATTCCAAAGCTTTATCGTAAGCCTTCATCTCTTGATAAACTTGACCGATATTGTCATAAGTGTTCATCAATCCGTAGAAATTGTAAGCCCGCTCTTCTAACAGCAACTGCATTTGATAAATCCGCAAACTCGGCTCCCACTGCTTTTGCGCTCGATAAAGTAAGGCTAATTTATCTAAAGCTTCGCTAGCTTGGGCATACTGTTGAATGGGGACGGCTAAATTGTAGGCTTCCTGATAGTATTGAGCGGCTAAATTGATTTGACCTATGGTTTCGTAATCGCTGGCGATCGCAATTTTGAGTGGTGGTATAGCGCTGGGATTTTGTAAGTTAAGATACACTGAGGCTAGTTTTTCCCTAGCTGCGATCGCCTTTAGGGGTTGTTTCGACTGCTGGTAAACGTAGGCCAACTGTCTTAGAGCATCTACCTCAGTTGGAGGAGTTACAGGCTGCGGCGGCGCGCCGTTTCCCGCAACAACAGCAGAATTTTGCACAGCAGAATTAGCAGCAAATAAATCGCGGTTTTCCTGAATTAAAGTTGCCAATTCCTCATACACGGAAGCCGCTTTATCGTAACTCAACCAATTGATATGAATAAGCCCGATCGCCTTCAAAATCTGACCTTGAGCCAATATATCTTGGTTTTGGCGCGCATTTTCGAGAATTTCTTGGTAAACTTCTACGGTCGGCCCTTTAGCGCGCACCTGCTGAAAAGCCGCAGCGAAGGCGGGGAGCAACTCAGTATTAAGTGGTACTTGGGATTTGACTTGTTTTTGAATTGCTTGCAACCGTTTGGTAATAAGCTGTAGTTCGAGGTTTTTACCGTTACTCCAAGCAACACTTCCCACCCGACTCAAAGCAGCAATTTCCGCCGCCGGACCCAGATACCTCCGCAGCCGCAATTCTCGGAACCAAATTTCAAAAGCACCCGCGCCGTCTCCAGCTTGCAGTTTAGTCGCTGCTTCTAAGTTTAACTCTTCCAAAGCCGCTGTCAGTTCCTCCCGCTGAGTGCTGCTCAAAGATTCGTTAGCGGGAGCTAGGGGATCGGGTGTGGTAATTTCTAGAGGATTAGGGGAAAATTGATCGAGACCTGGTGGATTAGTTTGGGCGCTAGCAATAGAACCAGCACACAGCCACAAGAAAAGCAAGCACCCAATTGGCACAGAACTTCTCATTCTCAAAATTTGGTTGCCGCGATTCGGCATCTTTTCTGGAAACATCAAGTTTTGCATATCTACAAAACGGTATAAATTATGTCACAAAGATGGCACAAAAGCAAACTGTTGAACAAGAGCAACAAAATAAATGTCACCGCACTGAGCAATTATTGGGATTTAAAGACGCTGGGCGATCCTCTTCGAGGGCTTCGCCAACGTATTTTACGCTTATTTAGTCTAGCCCTAATTCTCTTAACTATTTGCACAGCTTGCGCCCCCCCTCCCGCAGTTGCAAAAGACCGCTCTTTTCCAGAAATGTCCCTAGAATTTTTGGGTGAGTACGAATTGCCAAAAATGAATTTTGAAGGAGTACCAGTCGGCGGTTTATCAGGAATTACCTACGACCCCAAAGGTATTAGCGCAGTCAATTCCAAAGCTTATCGCTTTTACGCTCTTTCCGACGACCCCAGCGAAAACGGAGAAGCCAGATTTTACAGTCTCCGACTCGACCTCACATCAAGTGACCCCGCCAATATTCACCTGAAAAAAGTTACCGTTGACGGCGTTACCTCCCTCAAAAAAGCAGACGGTGAAACCTTCTCTTGGGGTTCCATCAATCCCGAAGGCATCGCCCTTTCTCCCCGCAACTCAGTATTTGTCGCCAGCGAAGGCGTTACTCATGTGGGCATCCCTCCTTTTCTAGGAGAATTTGACCTCAAAACAGGGCAAATGCGGGGAAATTTGCCAATACCAAAGCGCTATATTCCCGATGCCAGCGATGAAAAACAGCAGCAAGGAGTGGTGGACAATTTAGGTTTTGAATCTTTAACCATCGACCCAGAAACCTTTAGCCCGGGCGGTCTCGATCCGTTTCGTTTGTTCGCAGCTACGGAAGCGCCGTTAATGCAAGATTTAGACCCAGAACAGGCAAGCAAACTCCGTCTTTTACATTATATTATCGTCGATAAAACACCGCAATTAGTCTCCGAAAATCTTTACACTCTCGACCAAGTTCCCATGACTATTTTGAACGGTTTAACAGAATTAGTAACTGTCGGTGGCGGTCAGATTCTGAGTTTAGAACGTTCTTTTGGACTGTCGGGGTACAGCGCTAGAATTTATCAAATAGCAGTTGGGGCGGCTACAGATACTTCGAGAATCCAGAGTTTCAAAGGACGAGTGGCGGTCGAACCTGTTAAGAAAAAGTTGCTGCTAGACTTAAGCCAACTCGGAATTCCGCTTTACAATTTAGAGGGGATGACCCTCGGCCCGCGCTTGCCAGATGGCAGCCAGAGTCTAGTTTTGGTCAGCGATGACAATTTTGATGAAGCGCAGAAAACTCAGTTTATCTTGTTGAGTTTGAAAACCCAAAATTAGTATGAGGATGCCTTATTTTTTAGTCAGCGAAGGCGGACTTCGTTTGTAGATGATCAGCGGTTTCAACCGCCGAGTGTTCAACAAAGTAATTAACTACCGCCAGTCATGCCAACACGCAACACTTTGCACTTACCAGAAATCGAACTTTCATACCTAGAATGGCAGCCAGAAACAGGGAAAGACAAAGTTCCGCGTTTGCTGCTGTTACACGGTTTAGCAGATAGTGCGTCTGTCTGGACTAGCTTCGGCAATTACTTGTCCAACCGCTATCATATTGTAGCGCCAGATATGCGCGGTCACGGAGAAAGTGGCAAACCAAAAACAGGCTATACTTTTGAAAGTGCGATCGCAGATTTAGAAGCTTTGATGGCACATCTCAACTGGTCAGACGCCCACATTTTAGGACATTCTTGGACGGGCAAACTAGCAGCGATTTGGGCGAGGCAAAATCCCGATCGCTTTTGCAGTATGATTTTAGTAGACCCCATCTTCATCACCAAACTGCCCGCCGCGATGAAACTCACCCTGCCAATTGTTTACCGAAAATTAGACTGTCTCAAATGTGTGGGGCCGTTTGCGACTTTGTCCCAAGCAGAAGCAGCAGCAAAACAATCGGGAGAATACGCAGATTGGAGTGACGTGCAGCAAATGGTATTCCAACACCAAATCGAACAAAAATCTGACGGAACTTGGGGCAGTAAATTTACGATTGCAGCCAGAAATCAGATATTTGCAGAAGTGATGAAAGTTGCCGGCTTAACTGAAAATATTGAGATACCGACTTTATTTGTACAGCCGGAAAAAGGCGTAAATCGCATGGCTTGGCAAATGCAGCCATACAAGAGATACTTGAAAAATCTTACCGTTGCAAAAGTACCGGGGAACCACTGGTCTTTTTTGACTCAACCGGAAACTTTTAATCAAACTGTGGCAGAGTTTTTAGAGGGCACAAGACAGTGAATTTAGAAATTATTGCACATCGGGGATTTTCGGCGATCGCCCCGGAGAATACTTTAGCAGCTTTTGAAATGGCGATCGCCCGTGGAGCTCATTCGATCGAATTTGACATCCAGCTATCCGCCGACAACGTACCAGTGATTTTTCATGACGCAACACTGGAGAGAATCACGGGAGTTTCTGGCAAAGTTAGGGAAACAACCCTGTCTCAATTGCAAACACTTAATGCGGGAAAATGGTTTAGCGATGAATTTTCACAAGAAAAAATTCCTACCTTAAAAGAATCATTAGCTATCCTCAAAAATGTTGACAAATTTCTTTACTTTGATGTCAAGCCACACTGCGAGTGGTCTAATTCAGATGTCGCTGATTTTGTCAATACTCTGAAGGGCGAAAACATCCAACATAAATGCGTTATTACTTCCTTTAACGATAAATTTCTGGAACAAGTGCGGCGGCTATCTGGCGATTTGGCGATCGGACACATTGTTGCTAATCTAGAAGCGTACAAAACTCAATTTGCTCAAGCTGTGGCGCATGGGGATAATTTGATTAGCAGTCAGTATCGCGTGTTGCTGGAAAACCCCGCACTAATTCCAGAAAGCCGGAGTCAGGGAGTTGACATTGTGGCCTGGACGGTGGACGATCGAGCGGATATGCAAAAGTTAATTGATTTGGGTATAACTCGGATAGTCACTAATTGTTTAATATAATTTGTTTAACTTGATATCTTGCACCATTATCAAGAACGGGCAAGAGGCCCCTTCCACAAAACTCAATTAATAGATGAATTACTTTCGCAAAAGCATCCACGAAATGTCTGGCTATGTGCCGGGGGAACAGCCACCGCTAGGCACAAAAATTATTAAACTAAATTCTAATGAAAATCCCTATCCGCCTTCTCCCAAAGCCTTAAAAGTTCTTCAGGAAATAGACGGAGAAATGCTGCGGCGCTATCCAGATCCAACTGGCAAAAGTTTCCGCATTGCTGCTAGTCAAGTTTTGGGAGTTGCTGACGATTGGATTGTTGTAGGTAACGGCAGCGACGATTTATTAAACTTGATAGTTCGCGCTGTGGGCGAATCAGGGAAACAGATTGTTTGTCCCGCGCCAACCTATGTATTGTACCGCACTTTGGCAGAAATTCAAGATGCAGAATTTGTTGAAGTTCCTTATCCCGAGGACTACAAGTTACCAGTCGATTTGCTAATAGCAGCCCAGGGTGCAGTGACATTTGTAGCTTCGCCAAACAGTCCATCGGGAACAGCCATATCTGTTGCTGATTTGGAGAAACTGGCTAAAGAGTTATCGGGCATTCTTGTGATCGACGAAGCTTATGTAGATTTCGCAGAAGAAAATGCTTTGAATTTGACAAAAAAGTACAGTAATGTTATAATTTTGAGGACGCTTTCAAAAGGTTATTCCCTGGCAGGATTGAGGCTAGGTTTTGGCATAGCAAATCCGGCGCTGCTGGCAGAATTAAATAAAATCAAAGACAGCTATAATGTGGATGCTTTAGCCTATGCAGTGGGGGCGGCTGCGATCGCCGATCGAGACCACAAAACAGCCAACGCCGAAAAGATTAAGGCTTCGCGAGCAAAACTAGCCGTTAGCTTCAAGGAATTAGGCTTTGACGTTTGGCCCTCGCAAACCAACTTTTTGTTAGTTAGGCCACCAAACGGCGATGCAGAAAGAATTTATCAAACACTGAAAGTACGGGGAATATTGATTCGATACTTCAATCAGCCGCGATTAGAAGACAAATTGCGGATTAGTGTAGGTACGGAGGAACAAAATCACATATTAGTTAAAAGTTTGAAAGAAATCCTATAAATAACGATCGCACTAAAATTAGTTGCTAGTGAGGACTTTAGTCCAATGGCACTGAAAAAGTCTCAATCACGCCCTCCGTTGAGATTTCAAGACAGAGCGAGGTTCCTGCATTCGAGGATA
>NZ_JAUBQQ010000019.1:0-88990 GCF_036701335.1 Microcoleus sp. Pol12B5
GGTTTAACTGCTTATCAATCCATTCAAAAAGCTCTCTCTATTGATGGCTCCCTTTTTTCCCCTAGTTGAGCAATTACCAAATAGGTTCGTAGTGAGGACTGTAGTTCTGGGCTTTTTCAGAGGAATTGCATTCCTCTGTGCAAAGTTATAACACTGATTTTACGAAATATAATACCACTTCTCCAAAATCTTGCAACAGTTATGAGTTTTTGGTTTGTTTCCTGAAAGACTGTAAGCTGTTGTGCATCTAATTTGACAGTCAATTTTTATACAATTATTGTGGAACGGGCATCCTGCCAGTCTCTGGATTCAATTTAAATGCGTAGCAGCTTATGCACCGGTGCGTCGCTGTGAGATAGTCGCTTTTTTTGATAATTTTTGATAGCGACGCACCCTACAGCTACTGTTGCAGGATTTTTTAGAATTAGTATAAATTGCGGCAGAGGGAATTTTGGACAAAATTTGTTTGCGAAATGCCCAACTTTTTTCCATGTAACAAGCTCAAAAAAAACAAGTTTCGTTAATTATTCAATAATTTTTGTGGATAAATTTTAAGTTTTAATTGTGGAAGCGAGATCCATCAGGTGAGACAATACAGAACGGAGAGAGGCATAAAAAATCTGACTTGAGCGCGATATTTGGCAACGCGACTGCGTGCTATACCGATATGTGCATCTAAAAAATACTCTATGAAATCCCCAAGACTGTCCGACACAACCAACTCAGCCTTAACGAAGGAAAACCGGCTGCACTTAGAGCGACTGGTGAGCGCTGCGGCACTGACACCCGCAGAAATCAATGCTGGCAGCGATGCAGTTAGCGGGTTGACTCAAACCCCCAAATCCCTGCCTCCAAAGTATTTCTACGACGATCGCGGCTCGAAGCTGTTTGAGTTGATTTGTCAGTTGCCGGAATACTACTTGACGCGCACTGAAACGTCTATTTTGCAGGGGTGCGCGGGGGCGATCGCCAATTTAACGGGCCCCTGCGAAATCGTCGAACTCGGCAGCGGCAGTTCCACAAAAACTCGGATTCTCCTCGATGCTTACAGTCAACTGGAATATCCCCTGCATTATTTGCCGATCGACATCAGTCCTACTATCCTAGAAAGCAGCGCTTGTCAACTGTTGGCCGATTATCCGTCGCTCCATATTCACGGACTTGTCAGCACATACGAATTAGCCTTAGCTAAAATTGCACCGTCGCCGTTGCCAACCCGAATAATTTGCTTTCTCGGCAGTACCCTCGGCAATCTCAACGCTCAAGAATGCGATTTGTTCTTCTCGCAAATTGTCGGTGCATTGCAGCAGGGAGAGTATTTTTTGCTGGGAATTGACTTGGACAAATCTAAGGATATTTTAGAGCCTGCCTACGATGACAGTCAAGGAGTAACGGCAGCATTTAACTTGAATATGCTGCGACATTTAAATCGAAAATATGAGGGAAATTTTGATTTAGCACAGTTCGAGCATTGGGCTTTTTACAATCAAGAGGAATGTCAAATAGAAATGCACTTGAAAAGTAAAAAAGCGCAAACAGTGCAGTTGCGTTCTCTCAATTTAACGGTTGAATTTGCACCGGGAGAAACTATCCGCAGCGAAATATCGCGCAAGTTTAATCTCAATACTGTAAAAAAAGAACTTTCGCAGCGTGGTTTAATTCCAGTGCAGGTTTGGACAGATCCAAATCAGTGGTTTGGCTTGATGCTTTGTCAGATGTCAGTTGACAGTTGACAGTTGACAGTTGGCAGTTGGCAGTTGGCAGTTGGCAGTTGGCAATTGCCAATTGTTATTTGTTATTTGTTTTGAATATCTCCCAATAATCAGTAACTGCTGACTACTGACTAATAACGTTCGCGAGCGGGGACAGCACTATGACTACTGACTACTGACTACTGACTACTGACTAATTAACAAATCGGCCGCTGTCCGGGTTTTACGGCGTGAATGTACTCACTGCCCGATGTCGGCCATCCCCTCTTATAATAAGCTTCCTCCGGCTTGCCCCAGCCCAACTGCAACAAAATTTCTAGAAAATCCAACTTTTCCCACTTCGAGAGACTGGCCCATTCTGTGCGCTGGGCTATAGCCTCTACATCAACCGACTCGATCGCTCGAAAATCCTTTCCGCTGTTAACACTTAAATACAAATCCATCCCGGCAGTTACCTGCTGCCAGAATTCCAACATAGCAATCTTAGCTGCCTTCAACGTAATCAAATCAACCGGTAGAGCTATTAATTCGTCATCCACTGCCGGATAGCGTAGAGTATTGCCTTTAACCGCAATTTCCCGCCAGACAATCCCAGAAACTTGATGTTCCCGCTGGTATTCGTGTACGGCTGCCTTAAAATTTTGATAAGCGGTGAACTTCTGTACGCCCTCAGATTTGAGAAAGCGGTCAATCACGGGGTTGCCTGTAGCAGGAGTTTCAGTCAAGTTGAGGCGCCGCCCATACAAGCAGGCTTGGCGCTCTTCTTCGAGGATTTTAATGAGTTCCGCCGTGCTGTAGACCTTGGACATCTTTATTCAGGCAAAATCAAGATATTGGCTGATATTCGGCTGGTTTTCTCGACTAATCTTCGGTAAAGATAGTTTTGCTGTTCTAGGCAATATTCAGTTTTGCCGTTATTCTAGCTTTTCTTGCTGCTTAATTCTAGTTTGATAGTTTACAGGCGTCGAGTCGCGAAATCCCGACAGCCTCTTAAAAAAAGCAGTTAAGAGGAAGAGGGTACTGAATCACGAACTAGAGTGGGAACTGCACCGCGGAGGTATCTCGCCGGATTTTTCGCCAAAAACAAAGCCCCCTCCAAGGAGGGGGCAAAACTGATTTAGAGGTTTGGGAGTTTTATTGGATGGGTCGATCGAACAACCCGAAAAAAAGGCAGCATTCGCACCTGCCGTTAACTACCAAAACTCAAATTTTCAGTCTCAAAGCTTAGTAGCGTCGAGAAGAGCGATCTTTGTCGCCCCAGCCGCCGCCGCCACCCGATGAGCGTTTGTTGTCTTCGCGAGGTTTGGCTTTGTTGACTTTCAAGTCACGGCCCATCCACTCAGCACCGTCTAAAGCTGCGATGGCTGCTGCTTCTTCTGCCTCGCTTGCCATTTCCACAAAAGCAAAACCCCGCATCCTGCCTGTTTCCCGGTCCATTGGCACTTGGACGCGGCTTACAGTACCGTACTCGGCAAATACTTCGTTGAGGTCATCTGATGTTACCTCATATGAAAGATTACCCACGTAAATCGACATAAAATCTCCAGAATCATTAGGGTGCAGAGACTTAGATTCGGAGAGACGCTTGTAAATAAACACCAACAAACTACGCAACCGAATTTAATTCTTGGAAAACCACTATAACATGAAGCCAGCAGAATCAGCAATTGGCTGTCATAATTTTCAATGTAGGGTGCCGAGCGGGCAATCGGCAACAGAAAGTATTCTTGATAAATGACATCTTACACTCTTGGCATCCTCCGCTTGGTTTCTTGCTGCGCGATCGACCTGATATCTGAGATTTTGCGTCGCTGTTACCAGGTTGATTGGGTCTGATTGAGACCAGTGCCTGAGATTCACTTATAACTAACATCACCCACTGTTATCCCTGGACAAGCCTCCTGCCCGTTCCACCAGAGATAAATGTTTTTAGCCCAGGATTAATCTTCCGAGTCAATCTCCCATCTTCCATCTCCCGTCTCTCATCGCATCCGATTTAGTGCCCGATAATGGCGGCTCCCCAATAATTATCAAAAGAGTTATTAGCCATATCTACGCGCGTTTCATACTTAGATAGAAATCCTCGCATCATTTGTGAATTTCTTACTCGCTCCCCTATCTCGCGGGGAGGGTTGGGGTGGGGTAAAATTTTTACGACTCCTGCAAGGATTGCTATCTAAGTATAATGATTTCTTTAAAATTTCCATTTTATTCATTTTTTAAGGCTTTATGTAGTTTCTCTATTTGCTCTTTCTCTAAGATGATTCTCGGCTGTGATTTTTACACTAATTGCATGAAGTTTGTTTTCGACTCTACCGTATTTAAATGCCTAAAAGCTTATGTCCTGGGAAAGATGCGATCGCACTCCTACCTTCCTAGCATTGTAAAAGTTGAACATCCACAGTCCACAAAGATTGTCTAGTACAGACAGAAGCAAGCCTAGACAAAAGAGCGTGGAGCAGTTACAGAGGATTTTAAATGGTTATAAACAGTTCGTTGACCCGGCCCTTGGCTGTTGTGACGGGTGCCTCTAACGGTATCGGCTACGAACTCGCCAAACAGTTCGCTCAAAACGGCTTCGATCTCCTAGTCACCGCCACCGGAGCGAGCATCAATGAAGCGGCTCAAGCCTTTGAGGGGCTCGGTGCCAAAGTCGAGACAGTGCAGGCAGACCTCGCTACCTACGACGGTGTTGAGACGCTCTACAACCAGATAAAAGCGACTAATCGGCCAGTCGATGCGATCGCAATTAATGCCGGTGTCGGCGTCGGTGGCGACTTTGCCCGCGAGACAGACTTGAAGGACGAACTAAATCTGATTAACCTCAACGTTGTCTCGTCTGTGCATTTGGCTAAACGGGTAGTCAAGGATATGGTCGATCGCGGCCAAGGACGGATTCTATTCACTTCCTCCATTGCCGCCCTAATGCCGGGGCCATTCGAGGCAGTCTATGCAGCATCCAAAGCCTTCATCCACTCGTTTTCCGAAGGACTCCGCAATGAGTTAAAAGATACAGGTGTAACTGTCACCTCGCTGATGCCCGGTCCCACTGATACTAACTTCTTCCACCGGGCGGGAATGGATGACACGAAGGCGGGCGCCGACAAGAAAGATGATCCAGCCGAGGTTGCCAAACAGGGATTTGAAGCCTTGATGGCTGGTAAAGACAACATCATTGCAGGTTCGCTCAAGACAAAGATTCTAGCCAGCGCAAGCAAAGTTTTACCTGATACCGTTAATGCCGAAATGCACCGCCAGCTTACTGAACCGAATTCTGCTAACCAATAATTTCCGCCCGTCTTACTATTCTTATGTGCAGATTTAAAGAAAGTAAACATCGCAGATAGTGGCAAGATTGCAGCCAATAAAAGCGTGTTTACTTCTCCCAGTAGTGACGATTTAGCGAATTTTTCTCAGGCGTTCATCGATGGCATTATGCAGCATCGGCCTTGGATGCGAACTGAGTAATAAATGGTTCCCGCCTAAGTAATTTAGTACACCACATTTATGCAAATTCATCATCTCAATTGTGGCTGTATGTGTCCCATTGGAGGGGCGCTTTTCGATGGCTTTAGTAGCGGTTTGACGGCTAACCTCGCCTGCCACTGTCTGCTTGTTGAAACGAATCAGGGACTGGTTCTGATTGATACCGGCTTCGGATTGCGGGATATGGAATCCCCTTACTCCCGGCTCAGTCCGTTTTTCGTTTATTTTAATAACATCCAGTTCGATCGCAAGTACACGGCAATCCATCAAATTGAACAGCTCGGATTTTCACCAAGCGATGTGCGCCATATTGTACTCACCCACCTCGACTTCGATCATGCCGGTGGTCTAGAGGATTTCCCTGAAGCAACCGTACACGTCATGCAGGCTGAAATCGATGCCGCACACGATCGGCACGGTTTCATCACAAAAAGGCGCTATCGTCCGGGGCAGTGGGATGAAGTCAAACGGTGGAAATACTATTCGGCGGGTGGCGAACCTTGGTTCGGTTTTGAAGCAGTCCGCGACCTCGACGGGTTGCCGCCGGAAATTTTGCTAATCCCGTTGGTGGGGCACACGCGCGGTCATGCTGGCATTGCCATTGATACACCCGATGGCTGGCTTCTGCACGCCGGCGATGCCTATTTCTACCGACACGAGATGGATGCAGCTAACCGACGCTGCACGCCCGGTCTGCGCGCCTACCAATGGATGATGGAGGTCGATCGCAAGGCTCGGTTGCTCAATCAAGGTCGGCTGCACGCATTATCGGTGCAGCATAGTAAAGATGTGCGCCTGTTTTGCAGTCACGATGCTATTGAGTTAAAAGCCTTCGTTGACGACTCAAGGAACTCTTAAAACTAGAAATTTCATCATTAGTTGGGAATTGCTTTTGCCCGATCGCGAATTGACAAATAACCTAAATTCAGCCCAAATGCTCCTCGATCGCTCGTTACCCGGTCAACCTCCGCTATCCACTGCTCGCACCAGTTTAAATACTCATCTAACACCAAGGATTTTTCGTACTCTTTGCCGATGTTATAAGGCGGGCTGGTAACGGTTAAATCTACAATTTGATAGGGTAGCAGCTTCAATGCTTCCAAGCAATCCATGTTATAAATTAAGCAATTAGGAGCTTGAAAGTACGGTTTACCTAAAATCTTCGCGATCTCAGTCAAGCTCATGAAATATTGGGGAGATATTTTGTTGACAAAGTGTAAAATTTATAGTAAGTGAGTTGAGAAATATTGTCAAACTCATCTGGACTGGGGAATCGCCCTGCCGGAAACAAAAGGTTACAATCACAAATACATTCTATTTCCATAACATTACTGTTTATAGCTTGAACTCCTCAGTGCCAAATAACAACTCCTCAACTCAATCCTTTCAATTTGACTCAATTGACAGCGCCCTCGCAGACCTCAAAGCAGGTCGCCCCCTGGTAGTAGTCGATGACGAAAATCGCGAAAACGAAGGCGATGTGATTTGTGCCGCCCAATTCGCCACCCCCGACAACATCAATTTCATGGCCGTGAACGCGCGGGGTTTGATTTGTCTGGCATTGAGTGGCGAAAGGCTCGATCGCCTGGAACTGCCCCTCATGGTCAGCAAGAACACCGACAACAACCAAACTGCCTTCACTGTCAGCATTGATGCAGTCAACGGCGTCAGTACCGGTATCTCGGCCGAAGACCGCGCCCGCACCATCCAAGTAGCCATTCACCCGGACACCAAACCTCAAGACTTGCGCCGTCCCGGTCACATTTTCCCCCTGCGGGCGATCGACGGTGGCGTCCTCAAACGCGCCGGTCACACCGAGGCCTCGGTTGACCTCGCCAGACTCGCGGGTCTGTATCCCAGCGGCGTCATCTGCGAAATTCAAAACCCCGACGGTTCGATGGCGAGGTTGCCGGAATTAATCGAGTACGCCAAACTCCACAACCTCAAAATAATCAGTATTGCCGACTTAATTAGCTACCGACTCAAGCACGATCGATTCGTCCGCCGGGAAACCGTCGCCAAATTGCCCACTCAATTCGGCGAGTTTATGATTTACGCCTACCGCGACACCCAAGACAATTCAGAACACGTTGCTATTGTCAAGGGCGATCCGGCAGAATTTAAAGACAAACCCGTGATGGTGCGGGTGCATTCCGAATGCCTGACCGGCGATGCTTTGGGTTCCCTGCGCTGCGACTGCCGGATGCAACTGCAAGCGGCACTGAAAATGATCGAAAATGTCGGTTCTGGCGTCATCGTTTACTTGCGCCAAGAAGGTCGGGGTATTGGATTGGTAAATAAACTAAAAGCTTACTCGCTGCAAGATTTGGGATTCGATACTGTAGAAGCCAACGAACGGTTGGGATTTCCCGCCGACTTGCGGAACTACGGCGTCGGAGCACAAATGCTCAACGATTTGGGAGTTAAAAAAATTCGGTTGATTACCAACAACCCGCGCAAAATTGCGGGTTTAAAAGGTTACGGGATTGAAGTAGCCGATCGCGTCCCCTTACTAATTGAAGCCACAGATTACAACTCGATCTATCTGGCAACAAAAGCCGAAAAACTCGGTCATATGCTACTGCAAACTTATTTAGTAACAGTGGCGATTCAGTGGAACGAAAAAGGAGAAGGAAAAGAGGAAGATTCTGCCATTCAAAATCGGTACGAACACCTCGAAAAACTGCGGCATTTGGCGGCTAACCAGCACTTGCTGCTGCAAGAAGAAGCGCGGCCGGTGGGCATAGCCCTTTTCGGAGAAGGCTCCCTCATCGTTCACCTGGGCTTCGATCAAGCCGGACTCGCAGCCCCCGACTGGTACTCGGATCTAAACCATCCTTACGTCAGAGCGATCGGCCAAATTTTGGATGAAATCAGCACTGAGCCGAATTTGCAAACATTAGAATTCATGGTTTCCTCCGGTGGGGATCCGCTCAAAACCCTGCAAGTCCAGCTCGATCGCGAGACATTCCTATTGTCGGAATTAACCGGAATTTGCGATCGGCTCGAACCTCAAAAAATCTACAGTTTTGCTCCTCTTGCCTGAAGGCAGAACGTAGAAGCTAACCCCCCCTACCCCAGCAGGGGGGAAGGCAGCAGCCCAGAAAAACAGTGAATTTTAGAACAATACTTGTTGATACCAGCATCTTCCTTTCGTCAGAAAACAGCCACCAATAACAACAGTGAATAACAATGTGGATTGCCGTCTAATATTATGTCCGGTCGATTAGAAATCAGGTAGGGGCGGGTTCACCAACAATATTTGCCAATAATTGACAATCTCAAAAACTCGCCCGGTCGACGAGATATTATGGTCAATCCATCGGACATGATATAACAAGTCGATATAGCGACACTTGATAGAGAACCGTCGATGCACATTTATATTATTAAGCAGTATTAATAGTCATTAAATCATTCAAGAGGCTTTTTAATTAATGTTAATTTTTTTAGACATTGATGGTGTACTTATTCCTGACAGAAGACATGAAACATCGAGCTTGCCAACAGATATAATGAAATTTAATTCGGCTTGCCTTAATCACTTTGAGAATGTCCTTCGTTTCTATCCTAATGCGCGAGTAGTAATTTCATCATCCTGGCGTGAAATATTCCCCTTCGAGGTAATACCGCCATTATTTTCACCAGATATCGCTATCCGTATTATCGGATACACCCCTTTTCTCAACCCCAAAAATATTCATCAACACAAATATTTACGACACCAGGAAGTTCTTGAGTATCTTCGACAAAATCAAGCAGAAAACTCACCTTGGGTAGCCATTGACGATATTCCCGAACACTATCCGCCAGATGCGCCAGTTGTGGCTATTGATGATTACAATGGTTTTGACCAGAACTCAGCAAAGGTACTTTCAGAATATCTAACTTGATTTCAAAGGTTAGGAAAAAAGTATTGTAAAACTTCATGGACTTTATAAGCAATTATAAACAATAATGGTATTATATTGTTTTGAGTGTTGAACAAGGAATACGCATAGCCCAAAGAACGGAAGTCTCAAATGCAACTAACAGAGAGGCACATCATTAAATCAACGGAACACCGTTTCGCCCAAATTGACGAACTAGCTTTCAAGTCCAAAAACCTCTACAATGCAGCCAATTACGTCATTCGTCAGAGCTTTATTTATGGATGGGGTTATGTCACTTATAACGAAATGAACCGATTGATGAAGTCTCATGAAGCCTACAAGGCTTTGCCTGCTAAAGTAAGCCAGCAAATCTTGATGGTGTTAGACAAGAATTGGAAATCGTTTTTTGAAGCAGTTAAAGCTTACAAGGCTAATTCTTCAAAATTCACTGGTCGCCCGAAATTGCCAAAGTACAAAGAGAAAACCAAAGGGCGAAACCTTCTAGTTTACACGATGCAAGCGATTAGTAGTCAACAGTTGAAGAAAGGAATCATTAAACTTTCGGGTACTGAACTTTTAATCAAAACCAAAGTCGCTCCCGATCGGATTTGCCAAGTTAGGCTGGTTCCGAAATGTGATTCCTATGTAATTGAGGTAATTTATGATGAACCGGAGTCCACCCTTGGCAACGCTAATTCTGTAGCTAGTATTGATTTAGGACTGGATAATTTAGTGGCGTTAGCTTCAACTCAACCGGGATTTATCCCTTTGTTGATTAACGGGCGACCATTGAAATCGATTAACCAGTTCTACAACAAACGCTCTTCACGATTACAATCCCAGTTAAAAGGGAACCGCAAAACTTCACCCCGGATTCAGCGCTTAACTCGTTGTCGCAATCAAAAAGTTAATAATTACTTGCATCATGCTAGTCGCCTGATTGTTGCCATTTTAAATACAAAACAAATGGGGATGCTAGTAATTGGCAAGAATGCAGAGTGGAAAACTGAAATTAATCTAGGGAAGCAAACCAACCAAAACTTTGTTAGTATTCCTCACTCTCGATTAATTGAAATGTGGGAGTACAAAGCTCGGTTGGCGGGAATTAATGTAATTGTGCAGGAAGAATCCTACACATCGCGGGCAAACTTCGTGGGTCTAGACCCAACCCCTGTCTACGGGAAAACAGAAAAAGAGCCGATGTTTACTGGTAAGCGTATTAAGCGAGGTTTGTACAAAACATCGACTGGTCAGTTAATTAATTCTGATATCAACGCTTCGTACAACATCCTCAGAAAAGCAATCCCAAATGCGTTCAGCAATGGGATAGAGAGCTGCGTAGTTCAGCCAAGGCGGGTTAATCCGCTTAAAGCAAAAGTGAAGGGGGAGGGGCTTAAAGCCTCCCATGTCTATAAATGACTATACTTTTGCCAGCTATCGGAATAGAGAGGGTGAATTTGACATGGAAATGAACGTTGGTGACTTTCTGCACCGACTCGATCTCAGGGGACAAGCACTTAAAGGCACCAACCTTGGCGGTGCGGAACTCCGGGGAGCCAACCTCCGAGGCACGGATCTCCGAGAAACTAACCTCAGCGGCGCTATGCTCAGGTATGCAGACCTGATTGAAGCCGACCTCACCGGCGCCAATCTCAGCGGGGCGGATTTAGCTGAATCATTTCTTAATTTAGCTAACCTCACTAGAGCTAATTTGACTGGTGCTGTCCTCCGAGAAGCTAATCTCGTAGGAGCCGAATTCACGGGCGCCAACCTCAAACAAGCAAGTTTGATCAAGGCTAATTTAGTAGGAGCAAATCTCCACGAAGCCAACTTAACCAGAGCCAACCTTAGCGGGGCGGATTTACGCGGTTCTCAGTTGAGCGGCGCCATTTTAGACAAGGCCGTATACAACAACCGGACTATCTTTCCCGAAGATATTGATCCGGGTGCAATGGGAGCATTTTTGCTAGCTCCCAATGCTTCTCTCCCTGGCTTAAATCTGGCTATGGTAGATTTGACCGAAGCGGATTTAAAAGGAGCCGATTTGCGGCGGACAAACTTATACCAAGCTATTTTATTTGGCGCAAAACTCGATCGGGCCAACTTAGCAGGAGCCAACCTCAGCGGAGCGGACTTGAGGGAAGCCAGTTTGAACGCCACGATTTTAGAAAAAGCTGTTTACAGCAACAAGACTTTGTTTTCCGAAGGCATTGACCCCGCTCTGGGTGGAGCTTATTTAATTGCTCCCAATGTATCGCTGCAAGGGGTAAATTTAACCGGAGCCGACTTAAACGGGTCAGATTTAAGCGGAGCTAATTTGAGCGCTTCTAACTTAACTTCGGTCAATCTCAAAAATGTAGACCTCAGCAGAGCTAGCTTAAAAAAAGCTTACCTCAAAGGTGCAAACTTGGAGGGAACTGATTTAAGAGGAGCCGATTTAAGCGGCGCAATTTTACACCAAGTAAACTTGAGTTCTGCTGACCTCCGGGGTGTAGACTTAACCAGGGCTGACCTCAGCGGCGCTAATTTAAGGGATGCCGATTTGAGGGAGACAGATTTCACCGGAGCTACTTTGCTGTTCGCTAACTTGAGCGGGGCCGACTTGAGAGGTGTAGACTTGACAAAAGCTGACCTCAGTGGCGCTAAGTTAAACGAAGCTGATCTCCGAAAAGCAGATTTGATGAGAGTAAATTTGGAGGGAGCAGATTTAACTGAGGCCGACTTGAGCGATGCTCATTTATTCCGAGTTAATCTCAGAGGTGCTAACCTGAAAGGTACTAACCTCAAAGGCGCAAGCTTAAAAGGGGTATTTTTGACTGACGCTTATTTGAGCGAAACGGATTTGACAGATATAGATCTGAGTCCAAGTTTTTTTGAATTGCCGCTAGAATCGGAATGGTAATTAGTTGACTGTTAACAATCAAAAATCTACAATCAAAACTCGCGCCGCGAAAATTGCTCGATTATTAACAATCGAAAATCTAAAATCTAAAATCTAAAATGGATCGACCGTTAGGCTCTGTTATTCAAGGTTCCCTGAGCAAGGGATTAGAAGTGCGACTGCACGCCGATGTTTCGGTGGAAGATATGAGGGTGGGGAAATTTCTAGTAGTGCGGGGGGTGCGATCGCACTTTTTCTGTATGCTCACCGATGTGTCTCTGGGAACTTCTAGCGCCCGCATTTTATCGAATCCTCCCAATCCCGACGACGATTTTCTGCTGGCAGTGCTAGCTGGTAGCAGCACCTACGGTACGATCGAACTGTCGCCGATGTTGATGTTGACTGCTGAACGAGAAAAACAGCAGGCAATTTTCGACCCGACGAAAAACGGCGGAGTTCGCGAGAATAAGTTGGCGTTAGGAAATTTGGCTTCTTTTGAGTCACAAACGGGCGCGGATATTGAGTTGCTGCCGGTCAAAACTATTCCCAGCCACTTTTCGCAGGTGTTTGATGCCAAAGAAACTGATTTTCGGGCAGTTTTTGGCTGGGAAGATGACCCATATCGCCGCAATTTTGCGATCGGCAAACCGATTGACATGGACGTTGCTGTGTGCTTGGATTTAGACCGATTTGTGGAACGCAGCAACGGCGTTTTTGGGAAGTCGGGAACGGGAAAATCTTTTCTGACGCGCTTGCTATTGTCAGGAATTATTCGCAAGCAAGCTGCGGTTAATCTAATTTTTGATATGCACTCGGAGTACGGGTGGGAAGCAGTTTCGGAAGGGAAACAGTTCAGCACTGTGAAAGGTTTGCGGCAGTTGTTTCCCGATAAAATGCAGATTTATACCCTTGATCCAGAATCGACAAAACGCCGGGGAGTCCGCGACGCTCAAGAGTTGTTTTTGAGTTTCGATCAAATTGAAGTGGAAGACATCGCGCTGGTGCAGCGCGAGCTAAATTTGTCGGAAGCTAGTATCGAAAATGCGATTATTTTGCGAAATGAGTTGGGCAGTGGTTGGATCAACAAGTTGTTGGAAATGACCAACGAAGATATCCAAATGTTTTGCGAAGAAAAACGGGGGAATAAGTCTTCGATTATGGCTTTGCAGCGCAAATTAGAGCGCTTAAATGATTTGAAGTATATTCGCAAACGCTGCCCTAAAAATTATGTAACAGAAGTTTTGCAGTGTTTGGACGGTGGCAAAAATGTAGTAATTGAGTTTGGTTCCCACTCGGATTTGCTGTCCTATATGTTAGCAGCAAATGTGATTACTCGCCGCATTCACCAAGCTTACGTGCGGAAAGCGGAGAAGTTTTTGCAGAGCAAAAATCCGTGCGATCGCCCGCAGCCATTGGTGATTACCATTGAAGAAGCTCACCGCTTTCTCGATCCGGCGATCGTGCGATCGACTATTTTCGGTACAATTGCCAGAGAAATGCGAAAATACTTTGTCACCCTGCTAATTGTAGACCAGCGTCCTTCTGGCATCGATGCCGAAGTCATGTCGCAAGTCGGAACGCGCATTACTGCTTTGCTAAACGATGATAAAGACATCGATGCTATTTTTACCGGCGTTTCGGGAGGGCAGAGTTTGCGTTCAGTTTTGGCAAAACTCGACTCCAAACAGCAAGCATTAGTTTTGGGGCACGCTGTACCGATGCCCGTAGTAGTGCAAACTCGCCCCTATGACGAGCAATTCTACAGAGAAATCGGGGATATTGACTGGCAAGAAATGCCCGATGAAGAAGTATTTGCCGAGGCAGAATCTGCTAAAATGGATTTAGGATTTTAACAACAGATTCAACCCTTATAAAATTATTTTTTATCAGCGTTAATCTGCGTGCATCTGCGGTTAAAAAAATCTAATTCCTATGTTTTAATAATTAACTCAACGCGACGGTTTTCCTTCCTCCCGACCGGGTTGTCTGAGCCGTCTAAATTATTATTAGGAGAAATCGGTTTAGTTTTGCCGTACCCTTTGGTTTGCATCCGGGTATTCTGAACCTTGAAAACGTTGATAAAATAATATTTTACCGCTGCGGCTCGCTTCTGGGAAAGTTCGAGATTATAGGAATTTTCCCCGTGGTTGTCGGTGTGTCCGTTGATGAATATTTGGGCGTTTTTGTAATATCTCAGCAGCAGATTGATCTTGGTGAGAGTTGGTTTAGCTTGGGCGCGGACGTTATATTTATCAAAATCAAATAAAATAGTTTCTGGCACATTAATTCTGATGCCTTCAGGTACTTTTTCGGCGTTCAACTCTGTTTCAATGTTTTTGACAGTCTCGGTTGTTATTTGTGTTGGTAGCTGCTCCTCTGTCGCAGTTTGATTAGCGGTGATATTGTCAATTTTTACTGTAGTCTGAGCAATAATTTCAACTTTTACTCTAGTAGGAGTAATTGGTATTACTTCTAAGGTTGTAACTGCTGTTGATTCTGATTCAACAGTATCGACTTTAGCGGATTTACTGGCAGCCAACTGAGAGGATGAGGTCGCGAAAAGCAATGATGAGATTATCGTAGTATTAATCAGTCTAATTAGCTTTTTCATTTCTCAATTACCTCTTAATTGGAATATTGAAGCTGATACCTGAACATTGTTGAATTTCTTTTCCATTTTTTCCCTCAGAAGAGCAAGGGAAACTTGACGTTAGCGACAGGTGAGTAGCTCCGGGTGCTAACCAACCTACGAATACAAACTGCCCTTTGAGCGTAGTGCCTGGTTTAATCATAATTTCGGTATTATTAGAGGGAGGTAATAAATTATATCGGACGTTATAGGATTTGTTGTCTTCGAGATACATACCATCTTTAACGTTAAGCCTGACAACTTCCTTACGACCATTTGTAATCGCCATAGTCACTATAATGCTATTTTCACCAAAGGTAATTTTTGTCAGCCGTCCCCATAGTTGGTTAGTTATAACCCGGAGGTCGTAAGTTTGCGTAGGTGGCAGGAAATTTGTAGGTTTTTGGGCAACCTCTAAACTCGTTTGAGTCGGAACAGGCGTAGGATTTGGAGATTGAGTCTGAATTGGCGTAGGAGTTGGATTATTGGGTGCGGGCGATGCGGCGGGTTCTTGTGCTATTGGTGTTTGAACGGGAGGTGAAATTGATGGAGTTTGAATTGGCGTAGGAGTTGAGGTATTGGGTGCGGACGCGGCGGGTTCTTGTGCCAATGGGTTTTGCACACAGGCGACACACACCAGCGATAGTAATGCTAATTGTGGGAAATTTTTAGCTTTCATTCCAGCACCCGATCGAGCTTTTGTGCTAATTTTAATAGACAGTGGTAGCTTTTGTTGCGGGTTTAATCTAGCCTTGAGAATTAGATGAGCTACAAAGTGCGTGAAGCGTAGCTATCCCGTAGGGAATCGCCCTTAAAATCTCTTTAATTAGAAATTACGATCGAACGTCCCAAAAATTAGGCCCCAGCTTTCCGTCAGAAGCTTTTCCCCTTTCACCCCCTCACCCCTCATCCCTAACTACACAAAATTTGCATAAGCTTAAACAGGATGGAGATGATGGAGCCTAGGGTCACAATGAAAGTCAAACAGGGCAACAGCCAGCCTTTATACACCTTGTCGTTACTCGTAGCCAAATTGAATTAGCATATTTAAATCAAAATGTCAATAAATATTTTAAACAGTTACTCCCATCTAATACGGCGATCGAGTTCGGTTATCTCGCATCCCACCATCTAGGCAGCGAGAAAATTTCAAGCGATGATGGAACAGAGAGCAAAACAAAGCCCTCGAATTGCATGAGTCTGTTTGCATGAGTATTGTGAAGTTGAGTGGCAGTTAAAACTAACAGGGAATTCAAAACCTTAAGGAAAAATGTAGAATCTTGACCTTAAGACAGAGGTTTTTACTCTTTACGATCCTCAAAATTGGGAATAATATTGAGAAAACTAAACTCTTGCTTCACTTCGCCTTGAACTAGCCGTTAAAGCTAGCGAGCTACCGAAAATCGAGGGGGATTACTGGAAAATCCAGCACAAAAGTAATCCCAAACAAAAAGCTTCTACCGATCGTCACCGATAAACAAGAGGGGAAACATCCCCTTTGTCGCAGTCTTTATCCCACTTGCAAAAGTGGGACAGGGTATCACCAACTTTTTATCTGTTGTTACAAGGAGTGCAATACTCACCCATGTCCACCACAACCCCCAAAAACAAAACAGTGAAAGCCGATCGCATGGGCAGCCGGCCATACTCCTCAACGGATACGGTTCGTACCTATCTGCACGAGATCGGTCGCGTACCCCTGCTAACCCGAGAAGAAGAAATTGTTTTCGGGAAGCAGGTGCAGCAAATGATGAAATTAATCGAAGCAAAACAAGCACTTGCTAAAGAATGGCAGCGGGATATGACGAATCAAGAGTGGGCTGCCGAAATGGACTTGACCGAACCTGAACTTAGCCGCATCTTACAAATAGGGCGGCGGGCCAAGCAAAAGATGATTGAAGCCAATTTGCGGCTAGTAGTGGCGATCGCCAAAAAATACCAGAAACGCAATATGGAATTCTTGGATTTAATTCAAGAAGGCACCCTTGGTTTAGAACGAGGAGTCGAAAAATTTGACCCGATGCGGGGATACAAATTTTCTACCTATGCCTACTGGTGGATTCGCCAAGCAATTACCCGCGCGATCGCCCAACACGCCCGCACAATTCGATTGCCAATTCACATCACCGAAAAACTCAACAAAATCAAAAAGGTGCAGCGGGAACTCACCCAGCAGTTGGGTCGGTCTCCCTCCCCTGGGGAAATTGCCAACGCCCTCGAACTGCACCCTTCCCAAATTCGGGAATACCTGCTGATGGCAAGACATCCAGTTTCTTTGGACTTGCGCGTAGGAGACAACCAAGATACCGAACTGCAAGAACTCTTAGAAGACGAAACTGCATCTCCCGACAACTACATTACCTCGGAATTACTGCGGCAAGACCTCAATACTTTGATATCAGAACTTACCCCGCAGCAGCGAGATGTAATAATTTTGCGCTTCGGTTTGGAAGACGGCACAGAAATGTCTCTGGCGAAAGTCGGAGAACGGTTAAATCTCAGCCGGGAACGGGTGCGGCAGCTAGAACATCAAGCCCTTGCCCACCTGCGGCGCCGCCAATCTCAAGTCCGAGAATACTTGGCTAGTTAGTCACTAAAAAAGTTGAGATTTCCCAAAATCTCAACTTTTTTTTCGTGTTGGCGTTGCGGGGAAGGATACTTTTATAGCAGTTAAAAAAAAGAATCCAACTGTAGGCCAGTGTTCCAAACCCTTATGGAATAGGTCAGGCCAAATTATTCAATTATTTAATATAAAATTTAAAATCTAAAATGGTATTATTTGAGGGGTCGATCGCCCGATCCGGGCGGAGGCAAAATTTGTCAAAACTAATCTTAGATTTAACTTCAGGAACCGGGCGGGCGATCGTTCCTTTAAGTTTATAGCCAATATTAAGCCAAATACCCGGTTTCTCTACAATCTTGGTGAAACTGGTACAAGAGGCGCTTGGAACCAGCTATTTTAAATTTTGGGGTCTGGAGTGGTTTTGACTTATTTCATATTGACAGGAAGTTTAGAAGCGATCGCGATCGTGCTGGCTCTCTCGCCCGGTAACTTCAGCATCGCATTCCCCGCACGCCGGGCACAGGACTGGGACATCAAATCCGGCGTTTTAAGCTCGCAATCTCTGCCAAATCCTGGGGCAGATACAGCTAGCACAGGTTTAGCAGATGGCATTTACCTCTACGGCCAGTCGAGCCAGCCAGAGGAAATTAAACAAGAATATTTTGTATTTGAAATGCGGCAGAGTAAGGTAGTCGGCGCTTTTTACCTGCCTCGGTCTGCTTTTTACTGTTTTTACGGCACGGGCGATCAAACTCAGTTAAATTTAACAGTAGTGGATAGTTACGACGGCAGTCGCTCTCCCTACTCGGTAAACCTGCAACAGTATTACCCAATTTCTACCATCAGCGAGAACGATCGGCGCATCTTGGGAATTTGCAAAGAATCTCACAAACAGCAGGTGTGGGAAAAGTAGGAAACACGCACTGCGCCACCAGTCAATCGATTTTAGATTTTAGATTTTAGATTTTAGAATTGAAGAAAGCAACCCGACTGATACATCGGACACCCCGGAGCAAATTGCTTTCGGTCAGGGTTCAGGAAACAGTAGTAAAATTGCTCCTGAGTTGAGATTTCGGACGGACACCACACACATGGCAAGATGAAACTGCGTCGGAAAACACTATCGATTGTTGGCATTACCATTGCTGGATTGACTGGCATTCTGTATGTCGCCTCCTCAAGCATCCTCTTGGGCAGTCTGATCAAAGCAGAGGAACAAGAAGCCACACAGGTTGTCAAGGGAGTGCTCAGCGTGTTCGGGCAAACCGCAGATGACTTCAACTCGCGCTTTGCCGACTGGTCGTCCTGGGACGACACCTACACTTTCATCCAAAACCGCAACTCAAAATTCATTGCCTCCAATTTAATTCCAGAAGGGCTGGCTAATATAAGAGTTAATATAGCCATTTTTGTCAATACTTCTGGCAAAATAGTTTATGCTACGGGTTTAGACAGCGAAAAGCTGAAATTAACGCCTGTTCCAGAAGCATTAAAACGGCGCATTTCTCTCAGCGACCCGCTGTTGCAGCACCCCAACGCCAAAAGCAGCCTCGCTGGTATCCTGCTGCTACCGTCAGGGCCAATACTGATTACTTCCCGGCCAATTCTCACGACTAAAAGCACCGGCCCGATCCGGGGTACGCTGGTATTCGGGCGCAATTTGGATCCTGCGAGCATTGCGAAGGTTTCTAAAATTACTCGCTTGCCACTCATTGTACACAGCGTTAATGAGGCTCAGTTGCCTGCAGACTTCGAGAAAGCGCGGGAGAAACTGTCGGAAAAAAAACCGATTTTTGTGCGTCCTTTAAGCGAAGAGTCGATCGCGGGTTACGCCCTAATCCGCGATATTTACAACCAACCTGCGCTGCTATTGCGGGTGGATATCCCCAGAGAAATATATCGGCAAGGTCAAATTAGTTTGCTGTACCTGCTGGGGTCTGTAGCGTTAGCGGGAGTTGGGTTGGTCGGCTGTACTCTGCTACTGCTAGAGCGTCTGGTGCTGTCTCGGTTGAGCGGTTTGGCGAAAACAGTGAAGCGCGTCAGTAGCAGCCAAGACCTTTCGGTGCGACTACCGGTGACGGGCGAAGATGAGTTGTCCGACCTTGCCCATGCTATCAACGGAATGTTGAGTGCGATCGCCCAAGCCGAAAGCGAACAACTTGAGGAAAAAGCCCGCTACCGAGCTGTCGTGGAGCAAGCTACAGATTGCATTTTCCTGTGGGACGCTCAAACCAAACGCCTTTTGGAAGCCAATACAGCGTTTAGAGACCTGCTCGATTACAATCTTGATGCGATTTCGCAACTAACTATTTACGATATCATCGCTTACTCTAAAGACCTAATTGACAACAATATCGAGTTACTGCTGACGGACAAACAATTCAGAATTGGCGAAGTTCTCTACCGCCGCCGAGACGGTTCCTGCGTGGATGTAGAAGTGAGCGGGAGCGTGATTTCCTACGGTGGCCGCGAGATTATTTGCACTGTTGTCCGCGACATTACCGAGCGCAAGCAAGCAGAAGCCGAACTGCGAGCCTCGGAAGAACGCTACAGACTTTTGTTTAAAAATAACCCCCATCCGATGTGGGTTTACGATTTAGAAACTCTAGAATTTATAGCCGTCAATCAGGCTGCTGTCCAACACTACGGCTACACTCGCGACGAATTTCTCAACATGACCGTTACAGACATTCGTCCCCCCCAAGAGCTGCCGAAATTGCTAGAAAATATATCCCAAGTAGATGCCGGTATTGAGTTTGCAGGTGTGTGGCAGCACCAGAAAAAAGACGGAACAATTATTGATGTAGAAATTACTTCTTATGGTCTGGTATTTGATAGCAGGAATGCTGAATTAGTTCTGGCTCACGACGTGACCGACCGCTTGCAAGCGGAGGCCGAACTCTACAAGGCAAAGGAAGCTGCAGAAGCAGCTAGTTTGGCTAAAAGTCAGTTTTTGGCTAACATGAGCCACGAACTACGAACTCCTTTGAATGCGATTATCGGTTACAGCGAGATTCTACAAGAAGAGGCTTTAGATTTGGGCGAAGAAAATTTTGTGTCTGATTTAGAGAGAATTCACAATTCAGGCCAGCTTTTACTAACCTTAATTAATGATATTCTGGACTTGTCGAAAATTGAAGCCGGTCACGCGGAAGTGGAATTAGAAACTTTTGACGTGTCGGAGGTCGTTCAAGATGTAGCTAGAACTGTTGAACCGCTATTTTTGCGAAACACAAATCGCCTGAATGTGGACTGTCCTAATAATATTGGCGAATTGTATTCCGATCAAATTAAGCTTACTCAAATTTTGTTTAATTTGCTCAGCAATGCAGCTAAGTTCACTCATAAAGGAACAATTCTACTCAGCGTTGAAAGAATTAAAAATGACGAGAATAGTTGGGATTCTGAACAGTTAATTTTTAATTGTAGTGATACTGGGATTGGGATGACTCCTGAACAGCTACAAAAGTTATTTCAACCTTTTACGCAAGCTGATGCTTCGACTACCCGCAAGTACGGAGGTACGGGTTTGGGTTTGGCAATAGCGCAGAAATACTCTCAGATGCTGGGGGGAGAAATTACTGTGGCTAGCGAGTTTGGCAAGGGTTCAACTTTTACCTTAACGTTACCAGCATAGCTCTATTTTGAATTTTATATCGGGTAAAAAGTCTTGACGACAAACAACATTAATACTCAATACCTGGTTGAGCTTTAATGCCTTGTTCTCGGAATGGGTGCTTAACTAAAGTCATTTCTGTCACCAAGTCTGCCCGTTCAATTAGTGCTGGCGGGGCGCCTCGACCTGTTAAAATAATGTGGGTTTTTTCTGGCTTTTGGTCTAACCCGGAAAGCACTTGCTCGACTTGCAAATAACCTAGTTTTAATGCTATATTGACTTCATCGAGAAGAACTAATTGAAATTCGCTATTGCGGATAAAAGTTAGGGATTTTTCCCAGGCTTTTTGAGCTGTTTCGATATCTCGATCACGGTCTTGCGTGTCCCAGGTAAAGCCTTCTCCCATTGCGTGGAATTCTAGCTGTTTTTCCCAGAGTTGAAAAACGGCTTTCTCAGCAGGTTCCCAGGCGCCTTTGATAAATTGTACTATGGCGACGCGGTATCCGTGACCGAGCGATCGCACAACCATTCCCAAAGCGGCAGTGGTTTTGCCTTTCCCGTTACCCGTATTGACTATAATTAAACCTTTTTCTTGGGAAGAGTTAGCGATTCGCTGTGATTGCACTTCTTGGCGCCGCTGCATTTTCTGTTTGTGTTGTTGGGCTGTTAAGCCAGTGGTTGTAGTAGTTTCTGTATTGGTTTCCATGAGATTTTTTTTAACCGCAGATGAACGCAAATAAACGCTGATAGATGCAGAATGTCTAGTTATTGCCACAGTGTTTTCAAGTTTAGCACGAAACCGGGCAAAACATCTTCTCCTGAAAGTTCCGTTGGACATTCCAAAACTTCTATTTCTTGTTCTTGGCGATAGATTTCGACTCGGCGGGTTTTGCGGTTTATTAACCAGCCTAGTTTTACTTGGTTACTCATGTATTCTTCCATTTTGTCTTGAGTGTCTTTGAGGCTGTCTGTTGGCGACATTAACTCTAAGACGAAATCCGGGGCAATGGGAGGAAATTTTTGTTTTTGTTCGGTAGTGAGTGCATCCCATCTTGATTTTTCAATCCAAGAGACATCGGGAGAACGGTTGGCACCGCTTGGCAGTTTGAAGCAAGTTGAAGAATCGAAACAAATTCCCAGTTTAGTTTGTCGGTTCCAAATTCCAAAATCAGTAGCTATTTCAAAATTGTAATTTCCGGTTTCTCCTCCTGTGGGTGGCATGACGATTATTTCTCCTTTGGCGTTGCGTTCAAATTTGACATCGGGATTTTCGCGGCACAGTTGATAAAATTGGTCGTCGGTTAGTTTAACTATAGAGTTGAAGTTGATGGTAACTGCTATCATGGTATTTTATCAGGATGGGTTGGGATTTTTAAGCCAGATTATGTATATGAATGCGGATAAATGCCGAGCGATGCAGATGCTGTAAATATTATTGATGGAGGACTGAGGATTGGAGTTGTAGGTTTGGAGAGGCACTTGTGATATGATTATATCATCTACTTATAACTAGCTCTCAATATTTTTATAAAAAACTTTCTTCAGGAAACACTTACACACATACCAATAATAAAATGCAATGTTAATTTCGCTAAACAGTTTAGGTACTCCCTCTAGTAAACTGGATAATATTTTGTTTCTTAAATGCAGGGCATCTACGCCGATCGCAAAAAACAACAGGCCCAAACCCGCTAACAATATTTGGTAGGGAGTTAACTGTAGTTCTCGCCTAAAAAAACATCCGTAGGATGACAAAATAACGGCGTATAAAAGACTTACTCCTAGCTTAGGAATTCCTATGGCTATCATATATATATGAATTCGGTAAGTTTGATTCAGTAGAAATCCACCTGTTAAAAAAGCGGAAAATAAAATAAATCTATTTTCATTAGGACACGGTTGAATAGTTTTAGCTAGTCCATAGGTAAAAGTACAAACAACGACTGGTACACAGCATAAAATTTGGAAAGTACGAGTTAACAAGGCGACATTAGGATGGGGAGAAAAATAAGGCTGGAAGAATAAGTCGCTGACTTTTAAGCCTGAAAGTTGAGTAAAAAATATCAGTAGCGCCACCAATAATAAAGATAAACAATTTAGTCGGACAACAAAGCGCGAAAGAGTCATAAGCAATTAATACCAAAAATTAGGTCTACTGCCCCAATCAAAAAAAATTATATCACCAATATCTATGGATATTTTGCTAAACTTAATCATGAGTGTTATCAAAACAAGGAGACAGTCATGCTGTCAGTGAAAGAAGCGGAATCGATCGTTCTAAATTTGGCGCAACCTCTCGACAGTCAGGGGGATGTAGAAACTGTAGACTTACTGGCAGCATCGGGGCGCATTTTGGCTGCACCCGTCACTGGTTCCCTAGATTTTCCTTATTGGGATAATTCAGCAATGGATGGGTACGCAGTGCGGTTTGCTGATGTGGAAAATTGTAGCGCCGAAAAACCAGTGGTACTAGAAGTAGTTGAAGAGATTCCAGCCGGATATCAGCCTCAAAATACTGTTCAATCGGGGCAAGCGGCACGAATTTTTACGGGTGGGGTGATGCCTGCGGGTGCTGATACGGTGGTAATGCAGGAAGAAACAAGGCGTGAGGGCGATCGTATTTTTATCTTAGTTTCTCCTGAAAAACCGCAAGCATTTGTCAGGCACAAAGGCGCTTTTTATCAAGCAGGAACAACTTTGCTAACTCCCGGTACAGTTATCAATGCCCCAGAAATGGCGGTGTTAGCAACTGCCCAGTGCATTCAAGTTCCCGTTTATCGGCGGCTGCGGGTGGCAATTTTTTCTACTGGTGACGAATTGGTATCGCCAGACGAACCTTTGGCACCGGGGAAACTGGTAGACTCGAATCAGTATGCTTTGACAGTTTTGTTGGCGCAAATGGGATTTGAACCGATTCGATTGGGCATTGTTCCTGATAATGAAGATGCGTTAAATAAGGCGATATATCGGGCTGTTGCTACGGCGGATGTGGTACTTTCTACGGGGGGCGTCTCGGTAGGAGACTACGATTATATTGAGAAAATATTGGGGGATTTGGGAGGAAAAATTCACATTAGTTCTGTGGCGATTAAGCCGGGAAAACCTTTAACGGTTGCTGCGTTTAAACGAGGTGAAAAGAATGATGATTCGCCGAGTTTGAGTTCGGATTGTCTCTATTTTGGTTTGCCAGGAAATCCGGTTTCGGCTTTAGTCTGCTGTTGGCGCTTTGTTGTGCCTGCTTTGAAAAAGATGTCTGGGCTTGCCCTGGATGCTTGGGGGCCGGAGTTTCTCAAAGCTAGGTGTAATACTGAATTGCGATCGCCTGGGCAGCGCGAAACTTATGTTTGGGGTAAACTACATTTAGTTGCCGGAGTCTGGGAATTTGAACCTGCTAGCGGCAGCCAAAATTCAGCGAATTTAATTAACCTCGCCAATACGAGTGGTTTAGCAGTTTTGCCACCAGGGGATACCTGGATTGTACCGGGTGAATTCGTGGAGGTTTTAAAAGTTAGTCAGTAGTTAGTTGTTATTGGTTCGGTGTAAGTTTATGTAAAATATTAATAACTAAGTAATCTTCCTTCTTCCTTCTTCCTTCTTTCTTCTTCCTTCTTCCTTCTTCCTTCGTAATTATGAGAATTTTAATTGTTGAAGATGACCCGATGATGCAACTGGGATTAGAGCAAGTTTTAGCCGATTCCCCAGAAATAGAAATAGTAGGACAAGCAGAAGATGGCTATTTAGGCGTAGCAGCCGCACTGAAACTCAAACCTGATATTATTGTAATGGATATCGGTTTGCCGCGGCTCGACGGCATAGCAGCGACGCAGCAAATTAAAGCACAACTGCCCGAAGTTCGAGTTGTAATGTTAACTTCTCACACGGCAGAAACTGAAATTATTGCTGCCCTTTCTAGTGGTGCTGATGCTTATTGTATTAAAGGTGCTTCTATAGACAGGCTGTTAGCAGCGATCGCAGCCGCAGCAGAGGGCGCTACCTATCTTGATCCTCAAATTGCCCGGACTGTCATCGAACACCTCAAACCCCCGACACCTGCCTCTACAACTACTTTTGGTCAGTTGTCGCAGCGGGAATTGGAGGTGTTAAGATTAATGGTGGAAGGTAACAGCAATCCCGAAATTGCAGCGGCGCTTTACTTGAGTCCAAATACTATTAAAACTCATGTTCGCGGTATTATGAATAAGTTGGCAGTGGATGACCGCGTGCAAGCAGCAGTTGTAGCGCTGAGAACTGGATTGGTGTAAAGAAGTCAGTAGTCCTTAGTCAGTAGTCAGTAGTCATTAGTTATTTGTTGTTTGCTACCCAGGCTTTTCTGCTACCCATGCCCCATGCCCCATGCCCCATGCCCCATGCCCAATTCCCAATTCCCAATTCCCAATTCCCAATTCCCAAAAAGTTTATGTCTGAATGGATAGAAATCGGTAAAATTGTAGCAGCTCAAGGTTTGGACGGGGAAGTGCGAGTCTATCCCGATTCGGATTTCCCGGAAAGGTTTATCGAACCGGGGAAGCGGTGGATTTTGCGCCCTAACAAAAGTGAACCGGAACCGATCGAGTTTTTGGGCGGTCGCTACATTCCGGGCAAAGGGCTGTATGCTGTAGAGGTAGATGGTGTGGAAGACCGCGATAGTGCTGAGGCGCTGCGGGGCTGTAAGTTGTTTGTTGAAAAGACCGATCGACCTTACCTCGAATCTGATGAGTTTTACGTCCAAGATTTGATCGGTATGGAAGTTTTTAACCAGTTAACCGGGGAAATCCTAGGCAAGGTAAGTGATATTATTCCCGCAGGTAACGACCTTTTAGAAGTAGAAACGAATCTAACTGCGCCGGAAACTGTCGCTGCAGAATTGGAAAAGCCAAAACAGCCTGAAACTCCCCAAGCAAATGCTGACCCCAGAAATACCCGCAAACCACGGAAAATTCGCGTTAAAGAGCCTAAATCCACAAAAATATTGATTCCTTTTGTGGAAGAGATTGTGCCAGTTGTTGACTTAGAACAAGGCAGAATTGAAATTGTGCCTCCTCCTGGTTTATTGGAATAATATCATGTCCGGTCGAGCGATCGGATATGATATTAGTTATTAACAATTCGCAATCCCCAATTCCCAATATTAATCCTTTCCTCTATTTGTGAACCGCACTATCAAGTAGCTGATGGAAAGCGCGAAAATTGCAGTCGCCAAACCAATCAAGTCGGCTGCGGTTTTCTTTTCCAGGTCAAGAATGATTATTTTTCGAGATACTGCTATCAAAGAAGTTACAATAACTAGCTCTACTTGAATTACGTGCTTTTTCAGATAAGCTGTAATATTTTCCAAGATTTCCAGAGCAATTAAAACATTTAAAAATAACCCAAATATGACAAACAACGTGTCTTTTAACAAATTATCAGTGTGGTTTACCAATTCTTTTGCTAAAAAAATCAGCAAATCGCAAACGCTGAGGAGAATTACCCAAATCATCGCCAGTGATAAAATTTTCGATATTACTACTTCTACACTTTCTGTAAAATGCAGAAAATTTTCATCACTACTTGACTTGGAAATTTGCCTAAATATTTTTTTCAGCATACCAGTGATTTAGTCTTCATTCTTAATGATTTTGTCATTGTTCGGTACACTTTGCAAGCGCAAAACTCTGTGATTGCCTGGTTTTACGGCATCACCCGGGTACTTGGGAAAAGGCGGCTCTCTTTGCCTGTTATATCTTATAGTTTTTCGTCTCAGCTAGGAATCGATCGCACGCGATGAACTCCTCATTAATAATTTTTGCCATAAAAAAGCCTCAAACTATTGTCTAGCAATAGTTTGAGGCTTTTAATGCGCGGTACGACCACTGAACTAACTATCTATTCTCAACAGAGAATGATTGTTGACTTCCAGCTTGCTCCGACGCAATATACAAGATAGCTAAAAATTTAGCTCGGGTGGTTTAGTAGCGACGAGAATTGCCACCGCGATCGTTGTTGCCCCAGTTACCACCACCAGAATTGGAACCACGTTCTTCACGGGGTTTTGCTTTGTTGACTTTGAGGTCGCGACCCATCCACTCAGCACCGTCAAGAGCCTCAATGGCTGCGGCTTCTTCGGCTTCTGTAGACATTTCTACAAAAGCGAAACCCCGCATCCGACCTGTTTCCCGGTCAGCAGGCAACTGAACGCGCTTTACTGTTCCGTACTCTCCAAAAGTTTGGTTGAGGTGCTCCTGCGTTACTTCGTAGGATAAATTGCCGACATAGATTGACATTGAACATTCTCCAGAATCAGAGTGTGTAGAGATTTAAATCCGGAGGAACGCCGATCGAACGAACTGCACTGCCGAAAATAAAGCCTTGTAAAACAATTATAGCACCTTGAGGTGCAAACTGCAATTGTCTGACTCTATCAATTAAAAAGAAGGCAGAAGGCATTCGCCATAAGGCATTCAGCCGAAGCAAAAACTCCCAATCAAGAAGGAAAAACTCAGAATAAATAAATTTAATTTTCCTTATTCCCGGGCTCTGCCGGGGAAACGCAGTTTTTAGGCTGCGTAATGGCATAAGGATTTTAGGTTTTAGATCGGGGATTTGAGATTTAAGATTTATGTGTAGGGTATGTCCGAGTTCAAAATTGCTCGATCGAGAGAGGTTGTTAGCCCAAAAAACGGATACAAGCCCCGGACTCCTGTCGGGAAGAGTGCAAAATTTTCGACTCTTGTTCAAGATCCCAGATTCATCTGTGGAGTAAATCTTCAATCGTTCGACTGAGCGTGATTGACTGAGCGCTCGCCGAACGTCAATCAAGTTCCTCTCGTTTCCCTGTCTATCCCCCGCGGCTTCCCGCTCTTTCTTCGTTGATTTGTAACATCCCGTAGTTGGACGGCAGATCAAGAAGTGACGGCGAGGGTGGATTTTGCCCAATTAAATTCCTCAACTTCTGCGGCAGTATCTGCCCCAACCAGCACCAACTGCACCGCACAAGCTTTTAACTCAGGCTGTTTGGAATCTGGACAGCTTGCAGCATGAGTCATGGCATTGGCTTCAGCACCTTCGGCCCACAGAGAACCCCAGTGCATGGGTACAAATAGCGTACCTGGGGCGATCGCCTTTGTGACTTTTGCCGGAAACTGCGCCTTGCCGCGGCGCGATCGAACTTCCAGCAAATCTCCCTCCTTAATCTGCAATTGGGCAGCATCGCGGGGGTGAATTTCCAAAAACGGATCGGGGTGCAATTGATTAATTTTCTCTGTTCTACCCGTCCGCGTCATCGTGTGCCAGTGTCCGTAAAGTCTCCCTGTCGTCAACACAAACGGATAATTGGGATCGGGAGGTTCTGCCAGTCCCCGCGAGTGATAGGCCGAAAATCTTGCCCGCGCGTCAGGAGTGTGAAAACGCCTGTTAGTATACAGCCGTTTCGCTTCGTTCGCTGGATGCACAGGCTCGTTTTCCCGGCAAGGCCACTGCTGTGGCCCTTCTTGGCGGATGTATTCGTGGCTGAGACCGGTCATGTCGCAAGGCTGACCCCGCGTCAACTGCGCGTACTCTTTAAAAACCTCCGCACTGTTCTCGAAAGCAAAGTGTTGGGCAAAACCCAACCGCCGTCCCACTTCAGCGAAAATGCTCCAGTCGTCGCGGGCTTCCCCGGAGGGAGTGTCGAAACCGGGACAAAAGGTAACGCGGCGTTCGGAATTCGTCATTACTCCGGTTTTTTCGCTCCACTGCGTTGCCGGCAGCAGGATGTGAGCGTAGGCAGAGGTTTCAGTGGGATAGTAAGCTTCTTGATAAATAGTAAAGGGCGATCGCAGCAAAGCGGCTTTAGTGCGTTCCAAATCCGGCATACTCACCACCGGATTAGTAGCTGCAATCCACAGCAACTCGACTTCGCCAGTTTCCAAACCGATAATCATCTCCCAAGCTGTGCGGCCTGGATTCGGGGAAATGCTTCCCGGTGCGATTCCCCAAAACTCCTCGACTTGGGTTCTGTGTTCAGCATTTTTCACAAATCGGTAGCCTGGGAGCAAGTGAGATAGTCCTCCGGCTTCCCGCCCTCCCATCGCGTTTGGCTGGCCTGTGAGGGAAAACGGGCCGCATCCCGGTTTGCCGATTTGACCTGTCATTAAGTGCAAATTAATCAGCGAGCGCACCTTTGCCGTGCCTTCCGACGACTGATTCATTCCCATCGACCACAGCGACAAAACCCGCTGCGACTGTTCCCAGTAGTTTGCCGCCGTTTCTAACTCGCTGACAGTAATGCCGCAGCGCGAGGCTACAAACTCCGGCGTGTAGCTGCTAATAACCTCAGCAAAAGCTGAAAAATTCGCCGTGCATTCTTCAATAAACTCAGCATCTATTGCTTGCCTGCGTAACAACAAATATGCAATTCCATTAAGCAAATCTATATCCGTACCCGGTTTAATTGCTAAGTGCAAATCCGCCGCTTCCGCAGTCGGAGTCCGCCTTGGATCTACCACAATCATTTTGACATGGGGATGCTTTTTGTGGTATTTTGCTAATCGATTAAATACGATTGGATGGCATTCCGCTGTATTGCTACCAATAATAAAAGCGCAATCGGTTAATTCTAAATCGTCGTAACAGCAAGGCGGCCCGTCCGAGCCAAAGCTTTGAACGTATCCAGAGACTGCTGAAGACATACACAAGCGAGAATTAGCATCAAAATTATTAGTACCCAGACAACCTTTCATTAGTTTCTGGGCAATATAATAATCTTCTGTTGCGAATTGACCCGAACCGTAAACGCACAAAGCATCGGGGCCGCTGGTGCTGCGAATTGTTTGGATGCGATTAACAATTGCATCGAGAGCTTCGTCCCAGCTAGCGCGACGGAACGGTTGGTCGAGAGTATCTCGCATCATCGGATACAGTAGCCGATCGCTCCGAATGGACTCTGCTACGGTTGCTCCCTTAATACAAACCATGCCCTGACTCGATGGGTGATTGCGATCGCCCCGCACTTTCCAACTTTGTTTTTTGTCGGGAACAACTTCTAGACCACAACCTACACCGCAGTATGGGCAAAGAGTTTTTATAGTTTCCATCTGGTGATTTTAGATGCTAATTTTTGAAAGCTAATGGGTAATTCGTAATTCATCATTATAGTCGGAACTGAGGGCTCCTGCAAATAACGTGTCAATCATTACTAACTTACCGCATATATGCTTCACAGAAACGGACAATACCCTGATTTAAAATTACCCGCTATCTTAGTAAAAATCTGTCTCGCTCTCGCTTTTAGTCAGCTTCTGGCTGCTACTCAATCTTCCTCACACATAGGAAATTTATACCTAACTCTTGTCACCCCCAGGATGGGGCTAGGAGGAATCGTTGCCGAGTTAAAACAGCGCGCAGGAACTACTTTTGACCTGGTTGTTAATACCAATTCGAGATTTAGTGCGGAAGTATTATGCCGCCTACTTCTCTGTTTTAACTTCTAATACGCCACCGTTGGTGGGGCTAAAAGTTACTTGGAACTCAGCAGTTTTTTCAGAGCCTACTGCGGCATCTGCAGGAGTTTGCAAAATCGCCAGAGGAGTTTCTTTGACGAAATCTTTAGCTGCTTTATTTGTGGGATCGAACTGTAGGATCTCCCCGTTTTGTTTTACTTTGACCCGATAAGTCAAGCTTTCGGTAAATGTCGGAGTTGTTCTCCATTTTTGGTCGATTTGTGCATACAACTGCTTTCCGATCGCATCGAGTTCGGCTTGGTCAGAAATCACTGATGCGGCAGTGGTGGCAGCAATGGGTGCAGGACTTGCAGCAGCAATGGGTGCAGGGCTTGCAGCAGCGATGGGCGCAGGGCTAGCATTCGGTGCGATCGAACTTGCTGCAATTTGCGGGCTGGGGGGAGAACTCACAACCGCCGCAGTCGGCGCCGGAGGTGCAGTTTCTGCTAGTTTCGCTTGCTTTAGCTGGCTGGAAACAACAGACATATTGACCGCAGCTAAAGTAAACATTGCTACGAACCACGAGGCTGCCAGGATGCCGCGTTTAATCGACGAGGCTTCTGAGGGTTCGGCAGCGTGAGACACAAAAGGTGCAGGTGCAAGAGGCCTGTCAGCAACCGCAGGCTTTTTGCTAGCAGGTAATGGCATCGGTAGCGCGACGGCTTCTGTCTCCGAGTCCGTTTCTTCACCTTCTTCGTGGTGGGCGTAGCGAGAAAACAGGAACTCCAAAGCAAAGTTGCGAAGTTCGTAGTATTTCGGGTCTTCCATAATCCGCGCCCGGTTGCGGGGACGGCTGAACGGAACGTGCATATCTTCGCCGATGGAAGCAGCAGGCCCGTTGGTCATCATCACGATGCGATCAGCCAAAAACAAAGCCTCATCAATATCGTGAGTAATCATAATGACGGTAATTTTTTCCTTCCGCCAAATTTTCAGCAATTCTTCCTGCAACTCTTCGCGGGTAATCGGGTCTAGAGCTCCGAAAGGTTCGTCCAAAATCAACAGTTTGGGACGAGTTGCCAGAGCTCTGGCGATCGCCACCCGCTGTTTCATCCCCCCGGACAATTGGCCCGGTCTTTTGTTACAAGCTTCGGTCAGCCCCACTAATTCCAAGTGTTCCTGGACGATCGTATTGTGTTCATCTGCGGACTTTTCCGGGTAAACATTTTCAACGCCGAGGTGAATATTTTCAGTAGCAGTCAGCCACGGTAGCAGGGAGTAGTTTTGAAACACCACCATGCGATCAGGGCCTGGTTCAGTAATCTGCGAACCTTCCAGGGCTACTTCTCCGTTTGTCGGCCCGTTGAATCCCGCAATCATATTCAACAAAGTTGATTTGCCGCAGCCAGAGTGACCGATCAAACAAATAAATTCGCCTTCATTAATAGTCAGGTTTACACCGTCGAGAACCACGTAAGGGCCTTTAGGAGTTTCGTAGACTTTCGATACGTCTTTAATCGTAAGAAAGTCTTGCTTGGGCGTTTGAAGTTTGGTTTTTTGGGGAGTTTTTAGAGTTTGCATATTTTCAGGATTGGGATTTTGGGTTGAGGAATTAGACATGACAACTTTGGATTGAGAATTTGAAATTAGGGACTTAGGAAGCGGGAAATGTGGAGTCTTGTTTCCTGATTTCTTGCTCCTCATTTCCTCTTCCTATTTACTGGTTATGCTGGCAGTTTGATGGAACACTGACTGCCTATTTGTTCAATTAAGATTTCTTCAATGCGGACGGCACGTTTGATTTTGACATTGTGAAGATAGTCGATCGGGTCGTCGAGATTAAACACAGTGCCGTCAAATAGCTCGATCGTCCGGCGATCTCTGGCAATATCCGGCAAGCCCAATTCACGCACGGCTTGACCGAAAACATCGGGCCGCAAAACTCGATCGACCACTTCCACCCAGTTTTTTGGGAACGGGATCAGTCCCCACCGAGCCATCTGCGCCATCACCCACACCATTTCTAGGCGGTCTGGAAAATTGGTTTTGTCAACAGAGAACTGGTTGAAATTGTAGAGCATTTCTGGTTCTGCCTCCGTACCGGAGTTGTACGGATCGATGAACCCTGGACGGATGTCTTTGGGATCGGCGCCGATGTATTGTTCTTGGCTAATCAATCCTAGGACTTCTTCGCGGTTGCGCCGGTCATCGCAGTATTCGCAGGCTTCCAAAAGCGCTTTGACGAGGGCGAGGTGGGTTTGAGGATATTTCTGAGCCCAATCTTCGCTAACACCGAGAACTTTTTCGATGTGTCCGGGTAGAATATCGAGGGAACGGGCCATAACAAAACCCGTACCACTGTTGACTGCGTGGGAGTTCCAGGGGTCGCCTGAGCAGTAGCCGTCAATGTTTCCTGCTTTTAAATTCGATACCATCTGCGGGGGCGGAATCACGGTCAAGCCCACGTCGAGGTCGGGGTCGATGCCGCCGGCGGCCAGCCAGTAGCGGAACAGCAGATTGTGCATGGAGGCAGAGTGTACCGTGCCCAAGGTGTGAACTTTATCGGGACTCTTGGCGATCGCAGCTTTGAAATCCTCTAATGTCCGAATGCCTTGTTTGTAGAGGTCTTTGTTGAAAACAATCGAATTGCCGTTGCGAGAAAGCGTCATGGCGCTACAGACGGGTACAGGGGCTTCACCGTCGAGCCCCAACAACATCCCGATCGGCATTCCGGCGACCATTTGCGCTGCGTCCAGCCGTCCTTCGGCGACTCCTTTGGCGATAGCTTTCCAGCTTGGTTCACGGCTGAGAGTAACTTCTTCCAAGCCGTGGGCTTTGAAAAATCCTTTTTCTTTAGCTACTACTAAGGGGGCGCAGTCGGTGAGGGGAATAAAGCCGATGTCCAGGTTGATTTTTTCCAGGCCGTTGCGGGCGATCACAGGCGGTTGTTGTTTGGCCCGGCGCTGTTTGACCCGCTTTTGCTGGTTAAGGAAGTAAACCATTTCGTTACGCAGCGCGTAGTAACTCGGGTGGTTGACAACTTCCATGCGCTTGCGTGGGCGGGGAATGTTCACTTCGAGGATTTGCCCGATTTGCGCTTCCGGGCCGTTGGTGAGCATCACAATGCGATCGCTCAGTAATAAAGCTTCGTCCACGTCGTGAGTTACCATCACGCTGGTGACTTTGCTTTCCTCGCAAATTTTCATCAACTGGTCTTGCAAACCGCCGCGAGTTAAAGCATCGAGGGCGCCGAAGGGTTCGTCTAGCAACAGCAATTTCGGGCGAATCGCCAGGGCGCGGGCGATCGCAACTCTTTGTTTCATCCCCCCAGAAATTTCGCCCGGACGTTTGTCGGCGGCGTGTCCGAGTCCGACCAATTTAATGTGGTGTTCGATCACCAACTCGCGATCTTCTTGAGAGTTACCGCTGTAAATTTCATTTACTGCTAGGGCGATATTTTCGCGCACCGTCAGCCAAGGTAGCAGCGAGTAATTTTGAAACACCACCATTCTGTCCGGGCCTGGATCGCGGACTTCGCGTCCTTCTAAAGTAATCCCGCCCTGACTTGCTTTGTCGAGGCCGGCGATGATATTGAGAAGCGTAGATTTGCCGCAGCCAGAGTGCCCAATTAAGGTGATGAATTCTCCTTTTTTAATTTTCAGTTCGATATTTTTAAGAGCAATGTATTGCTCTCCATTGGGCAAGTTAAATACGCGGTCAACGTGGTCTACTTCAACAAATACTGACATGGTAATTTTAGGTTAGTTTGTAATTTGTATGATGCTGATTATTAATTGGGCATTGGGCATTGGGCATTAATTTACAACTCATTTCTACCAGTTTGTAGTTGGCAACCATTCCCCATTCGCCATGCCCGATGCCCGATGCCCGATGCCCGATGCCCAACTCCTATTTCTGTTCTTCTGGAACAACTTTGGACGCGATGAAACCAACGATTCTGTCTAAAATTAAACCGACAATTCCTACATAAAGCACTGCTAGAATCACTGCGCTGAGTCTAGAACTGTTGTAAGCGTCCCAGATGAAGAACCCGATGCCGACGCCGCCGACTAACATTTCCGCAGCTACGATCGCCAGCCAAGACAAACCGATGCCAATTCTCAAGCCCGTGAAGATGTAAGGAACAGAAGAGGGAAGCAGGATTTTCCAGAAATATTTTTGGTTAGGGAGGCGCAAGACGCGGGCGACGTTTCTGTAGTCTTGGGGTATTTGTTGAACGCCTACTGTGGTGTTAATTAGAATCGGCCAAATTGCTGTAATTAAGATTACGAAAAGTGCTGATACTTCGTTAGCTTTTACCCCCATGCCCTCAAAGGGATTGAACTGTTGAAATACTGCCAGGGCGATCGGCAGCCAGGCCAGGGGCGGGATAGTTCTGAATACTTGAAACAGCGGGTCTAAAGCATCGAACATTAGGGAGTTTGTACCGATCAGGATGCCTAAACTGATGCCGAGAACTGCTGCCAAAGTAAAGCCGATCGCCACCCGCTGCAAGCTAGCCAAAATTTGCCAGAACAAGCCTTTGTCTGTACCGCCATTGTCGAAGAAAGGATTAATAATTAGATTCCAGCTTTCTTGGACAGCTTTGATGGGGCCCGGCAAGCTGGAGTCGGGACTATTGCAGAGGATTTGCCAGATTATCAGCAGAACTGTAATTGCTACCAGCGGGCGGATGATTTTTCGGCGGTTTTTTTGAACCTGATCCAGAACGAAATTTACTGGATTTTTGCTTTTAGTAACAGCGATGTTTGTTGCCATTTTTCTTTTTGCAGTATTGTGAATAATCGATTATTTGTAGATACTTTGAAGGGAACACCATGTCTGGGGTGGGTTGAGTTACGAAACCCAACTCCACTCAATTTTAAAATTGGTCAACTGTCAACTGTCAACTGTCAACTGCTCACTAATTATGCTTTTTTGATTGCCAGACTCTTCAGATATTCTTCTGGTTTTTCTGGGTCAAACTTCACGCCGTCAAAGAAGGTTTCGACACCGCGAGAAGTGGTAGTAGGAATTTGGGCGGCGGGGACGCCAAGTGCTGTCGCTGCTGCTTTCCAAATATCTTCGCGGTTAACTTTATCAACGGTTGCTTTGATGTCGGTAGTTGCCGGGATATAACCCCAGCGAATATTTTCAGCTAAGAACCAAGCATCGTGACTCTTGTAGGGATAAGAAGCATTATCAGCCCAGAATTTCATCGCCACTGGACTGGCAGCTTCAATGCGGCCGGTACCGTAGTCAATTTGACCTTTAGAGCGACTGATAATATCTGCTACTGGAACTTTTAACCACTTATCTTGAGAGATTATTTGGCACATCTCATCGTGATTTTCTGCCTTGTCGCACCACTGCTGGGCTTCCAGTACGGCCATTGTAATTGCTTTTGCAGCTTTGGGGTTTTTGTCAACCCAATCTCCTCTTAAAGCGAAAGCTTTTTCAGGATGATCTTTCCACATTTCTCCAGTTATTAAGGCGGTGTATCCTACCTTTTGAGTAACTAGCTGAGCATTCCAAGGTTCTCCTACACAAAAGGCTTCCATACTGCCAGATTTCATGTTCGCTACCATTTGGGGCGGTGGTATGGGAATCACGGAAACATCTGTATCTGGATTAATACCGCCGGCTGCTAGCCAGTAGCGTATCCACAAGTCGTGGGTGCCGCCGGGAAAGGTCATAGCAATAGGAACGTTTTGATTTGCAAAAGCTGCTTTCAGCGGTGCGCTGTCTGTACCTACTTTTAAATTTAGGTATTTTTTGCTGAGCGAAATTGCCTGACCGTTAGTATTTAACCGGGCGACAATGTACATGGGCACTGGCTGATTGCCTTTGGTAACAGTGCCTAATGTCATTTGGTAAGGCAACGGGGATAAGATGTGGGCGCCGTCAATGCCGCCTTTGTCGGAACCGAGTTCTAAGTTGTCGCGAGTAACTGGCCAAGATGCTTGTTTGGTAACTTGTACATCTTTCATGCCGTACTTGGCAAATAACCCTTTTTCTTGGGCGATGATTAAGGGCGCTGCGTCGGTGAGGGCGATGAATCCGAGTTTGGCTGCGGTAACTTCTGGCGCGTCGGCGGGGTTGATGTTGACTGCTGGGGCGGCGGTGGGCGAAGCGCCGCCGGGTGTGGCGTTAGATGTGGTGGGACTGGAACTGCAACCGTGGGCTAGGAGGGTGCCGGCTGCTGTTGCTCCAGCGGTGATGATGAATTTTCTTCTAGAAAGGTTGCTCATTTGTCTTGAATTGTTGTTGTACTTGGAGATGGTGGAAATGTGAGATGTGAGATTGATTCGCGACCTTTGCATCGCGTCTCACATTATGAGATTAGGCGTCGATCGTCACTTTGCCGATCGCCCGCGCGCTGCAAGTTAAAATGAACCCTGGTTCTAAGTCTGCCGCCGCGTCTGGTTTGCTATCGTAGACTGTTTGGCCTTCTAGGAGTTTCTGCTGGCAAGTGCCACAGCTTCCCGACCGGCAATTGCTGTCAAGTTCGACTCCGGCCCGTTCGGCAACATCGAGAATGAACTCATCTTCGCTGCAAGCAACTTCTTTGCCCGATCGAGCGAAAATGACAGTAGATGTCTGAGGTTTGGCTGCCGAGACTGCCGTTTCGCCATCCTCAACCGTCAATTGCAGTTGCCGGTTCAGCAAAGCTACATCCCCTGTAATCTCTTTGGGAACTGCCCCAAACTGCTCGACTAACAATTGATGCAGCAGCGGTTTGAGGTCTTCGCAAGGGATGCCTTTTTGGACGCAAGCACCCAAATGAGCGTCTTTGCCAACAGTGCCTCCCATGTAGATGTCTACACCTTCGAGGGTTTTGCCGTTCTTGCGAACTTTTGTTCCCATCAAACCAATGTCTGCTACCTGGGGTTGACCGCAGGAATTGGGGCAGCCCGTCCAGTGAATTCTCACAGGTTTGGGAACTGAAAGTTCGGCTTCGAGTTCCTCAATCATTGCCACGGATCGGCTTTTGGTTTCGATGAGGGCGAAGTTGCAAAACTTGGCGCCGGTGCAGGAAACCAAGGCTCGTGTCAGCGGTGCGGGGTTGATGGAAAAACGCTGCAACAGCGGTTCTTTAACCAGCGATTCTATCCGCGAGTCGGGAACGTTGGGAATAATCACGTTTTCTTCGACAGTGAGCCTGAGCTCGCCGCTACCGTAAACCTCGGCGATTCTGGCCAAATCGAACAAATCCGATGCCTGCAGCCGTCCTACGGGAACGTGCAGCCCTACATAGTTGAGCCCTGATTGTTTTTGGGGGTAGATGCCGATGTGGTCGCGTTTTTCCCAGATGATTTCATCTTTCGGCGCGGCGGCGGGCAAAGTGCGACCTAATTCTTGTTCGACTTCGGCTCGGAATTGTTCGATTCCGAGTTCGTCAATCAGCCACATCAGCCGCGATTTTTGGCGGTTTGCTCTCGGGCCTTGATCTCGAAACACAGTTAAAATTGCTTTGCACAAATCTACAACGTCGCTGGGACTTGCCCATGCGTTGAGAGGAATTGCAGCTTCGCAGCGTTTGGCGGAGAAGAAACCGCCGACTAAAACGTTAAAGCCGATGTTGCCGTCTTTGTAAGCGGGTACGAAGGCGATGTCGTTGATTTCGGCGTGGACTGAGTTGTCGCGGCAGCCTGCGATCGCAATATTAAACTTTCTCGGCAAATTTGAAAACGCGGGGTTGCCTTCGCCGCTGTTAGTAATCAGGTCTTGGACTTGGTTCGCCAGTTCCCGCGTATCTATCAGTTCGTCGGCGTCCAGGCCCGCGACTGGGGAACCCGTGATGTTGCGTACGTTGTCCATGCCAGACTGGATGCTGGTCATGCCCGCTTCTTTGAGGCGGCGGAAGATGTCGGGTACGTCTTCGATGCGAATTCCGCGCAATTGCAGGTTTTGTCTGGTGGTGATGTCGGCGCTGCCGTCGTCGCCGTAGCGTTGGACGATTTCTGCTAGGGTTCTGGTTTGATTGCTAGTAATGATGCCGTTGGGCAAGCGCAGCCGCATCATGAATTTGCCGGGAGTTACTGGCCGAAAGAAGATGCCGAGCCATTTGAGGCGGTGCTCGCGATCGATTTCGTCCATTGCTTCCCAGCCGATTGCGGCGAAGTGGTCGAGCTCGGCTGTTAATGTTAAGCCATCTTTTTCGGCTTTGAGTTTTTCAAACTTGTTCAGGCTCGCTTGGGCTTTGGGTTCTACTGTTTGGGTCATCGGTTTACCCTCGCTGCTGACTTGTGTGGGGAGGTATTGACTTGGAGCATAAAGTGTGTGTTTCCTGCTAACCTTAGTGACTGTATGGATTTAAAACTGTATATTTAGTTACTAGATGGAATTTCTTTTAAGCATGGTTGGTCTTCTGTAAACTTGAGCTTGACTGGGCGCTGGCTCGAAGGTCGCCAAACTATTTATGGTTATAGTTGCTACCGATGATTCGGTCGATCGCTGCGTTTCGATGCACCTTTGTTATGAGCTAATGTAAGGCCCACGATTGTAAATATTCGTAGCTATTTTTACAAAATATTGAGTTTTATGAATATTTCGCATAGGACCGATGCGTTTTATACATGGGAAATGGGTCAAGACACCCCCAAAACGGAAAAACCTCTCTAAATCTTTAGATTTAGGAGGGGAGAGGGGGAAATTAGAATATCTAAGATTAATGTTGTGAGTGCGATCGCATACTTAAAACGAGATCGTCACACAATTACAATGGTCGCTGTCACACAGTTTGCCTCAAAACATCACCTTGTGTGCTATGCCAGCGTCACTATTAATTTTCGGAGAACCAGAGATGATATAAGCATCGAATTCAGGGAACGTCTCATGCTTTTAGTTCAACTTATCCCCGGCGCTATTTCCGAAATGCTTGCTTCTGTTACGGATACGGGTTGTTTGACTTTAGCCGATCGCTACGGCTTGATGGCCGCTGTTTTGGACGACTCTCTCGACGATGAATACAGACATTCGATCAACCGCCTGCTGCGTTCTGTGATCAAGGGCAGAGTCAAGATAGTCAACGAACTGTCGGCGATATATTAACAGCATTTAAAAATTTGATTGATTTATGCAGCGCATAAGAGTGCAGAAACCACCGACGGAGTTAGAAGGAACCCACCATGCCTGCGGATGTAGGGCAGAAAGTTAATTGGGTGTTCTAAAAACGTGCGATCGTTCTTGCCGTATGATTTTTGTTGATTATCCAATTCTCGCTTTGGGCGGCACTTACAGAAAAAGTGCTGATTCATGAGAGCCTGTTGGGTTGAACGCTGATGGTAAAATTAGTAAAACTGCTGTGCGCGATCGGGATTTTAGAAGTTTGAGGAATGAAGTCCTCCCAACCAACGTAATTATAATTATTGAACAGCGCTGGGGATGAAAGACTATTTATGAAAATTATTAATCAAACAATCGAATTATTAAGAGAATCCGGCATCTGCATCTACAACATCACGCCCCTATTGTCAAAATTAATTGGTAATTGATAAAAAACCAATTAAGTCGATCGGCCAGAAAAACAATAATATTTTGGAGAGGCGAGTACCGCCTATATGTGGACTAGCCAGCAGTTTATTGCTGTTCTCAACCGCCCAAACCGGGTAGTCGGTTTATTTGCACCTACAGCACTTATGCAGCCCCACTATAATAGTGTGCCTGCGTCAGTCCTATATAGCAATCCTAAATGATTTGTGTAATTCTTGTAGGAGCTCTCCCCACGCCCGGTTGCCCCGATGCAGGCTGAGGTAGGCACTTTTAGCACTACCCCTACATATTTTTACAACTGATGCGAGGATTGCTGTATTTAGCTACTCGCATGAGTTCGTTGTTTTAACCAATCTAGTTGATAGGATTTAGCCTGACCCAATATGTAGCAAAACTTTAAGGAATTCGGCCCGAATGTATGATTTACTAAATAAAAATTAAAAACTGTCGATCGATCAGACTGGACAATTTAACAATGATTCCCAGGGAGCATTTTATGAAATCCATTGCTAAAAACAGCATCCACTGGACTTACTCAGTGGCTATTTTCTGTGCCCTTTTCGCACTACAGCAACAAAAAGCTACAGCAGCAACGCTATCTAACGGATGGAATTATGCGATCGATTCCTTCAACGACGGCGTGACAGGGCCCCAAATCGGTGGCGGGGAATTTGAATTTTACGGCATCGCCATCAAAGAAACATCAGATACAGCTTTTATCGCCATCAATTCTAATCTAAGTTTAGCAGGATATGCCGACCCACTAGCTCAAAGAGGCAACATCAACTACGGCGATTTCTTCTTCAATTTTTCCGGTCAAAACTTCAATACAGCTAACGCAAACGGCAGCTTGTTTGGTATCCGCTTTGCCGAAGGAAATGACTCCGGCGTGGCGACAACAGGCGTTTACAGTAACGTTACAGCGAAAAACGTCACCCAAACTAACTCTGGCTTTAGCAATTTAAACCAATTCAATACGGTAGTGGCATCTCAAGGCGGAACCCCATCAATGGGCGATTTAGCGGCCACAGACCCATATTTTCTCCAAACAGGAAACTCGACGATTCTTAACTCCATAGCTACGGGTACAAAAGTAGGAAAAATTAATTTTTTAACTCCAGCAACTTTGAGTGTCCTCGGTTTTAATTTCGCTCAGTTTAATGCCGTGGGTTCTCAAACAATTGGATTCAGTTTTAATAAATCCTCAATGCCTTCGGGGAACTATATTGCTAACTTTTTTGCCGAGTGCGCTAACGATGCGATCGCCATTAAAGGATCTTTTGAAAAAGGCTCTGCTGAACCAGTACCAGAACCTGCTACTATCTTCGGTACTTTAGTCGGATTGAGCTTTTTAGGTATTGGCGCAGCAAAACGCAAAATTAAGCGCAAGATTTCCTAAGTTAAGTAGGGTGTGCATTAAGTACCTTACGAATAGCTGTTATGCACACCTTACTAATAGTCGTAGTGCCTCAAACTACTTGCAAACAGTAGAGTAGACTATGGATAGATAAAATGCGCCCAAACATTCCCATCTGGTCCAGCCACTTGATTGACGTAACTGTAGGGATACATCAACTTTCTCCCCTCAGTATCGCTGTAACCAGTGAGTGCATCTCCCCAAGGATCTTGCACTATATAACCTTGAGAATTGTAGCCAATTACAGTAAGAATGTGACCGGCAGCAGTAAAATCTCCTGCTAAAACTACTGGCCGCCGATTTAGCAATTCCGATCGCACCTCGGCCCATTTGCGAGTCGTACTAAAACTCGTCTTAAACCCGTAGGCCTGAATCAGCGCCGAAAGCACACTGTGATCCGTTTGAGAACCCTGGCCGGCATAGTCGAAACACCACTGCAACAACTCATCCTCCAACTGTCCGCCCCACTGAGAACGAAGGCCATAATAATAAAGCACCATGGCGATCGAAGTTACGTTGCAAGTAGACCAGTCAAAACGCGGATTGTCCCGCTGCGAAAAATACGGCACGTTCAATTCCACATTGTTCGGAACCGGATCGAAAATTTTATCTCCCCGCTTGAACTGAACAAAACTAGGAAAAACATAACCTGTATTGCCAAAATTCGGCAGTTCTTCAGTCAGGGAAACTTTCAGGTGAGATCCTTCCGCACCGTAGCTGTTAACGCCGTAAACTCGACCTAAAGGCAGCGTAGTTTTCTCGGTACTGCTCAGGCTAGAAGAATCTACCGGTCGTTTTTTAAAGACAGTTGCTTGCAGGATTGTCATCGTCAAAGCATCGGGGTCAAAGGGAACTTCTTTGCCGTCTTTTTTAATTTTAACGTCCTGCCAATAAATAAATCCGATATTGCCAAAACCGGGAATAGATTCGGCTAGAGTTACTCGGAAATGCCCCAAAATGCAGGCATAACCAGTAATGGCATAGGTAGTGCCTAAAAGTAGGTCAGCAACTTGATCAGCAGGCAGTTTCGATGAATCTTCCGGCTTAGCTTTAATCTGAGTTGTTTGAGTTACCAAAAGTTGAGCGCTGACGTTGCTATTCGGTACGTCAGCCAGGTTAAATTTTAGGATTTGAGTACCTTTGGCCAACTGAACGTCGGGTTCATAAAAATAGCCAAAGGTGCCGACAGGCCAAATTGCTGAATCCAGAACCACCTTGAGATGCCCGTCAATAAATCCGTATTTGCTAACGGCCAAAGTCTGGCCTGCTTTGACAAAAACTTTTTGCTGATTGTTGAGCCGGGAAGAATCAAGGGGAGCTACCTTAAACAAAGTGTCAGAAACTATTTTTAAGGTCAAACCTTTTCCGACAGTTAGCGGATCGGAAGTTACGGTAATGTAAATTATTTGGCTGCCAGTAACGTTACCTTTGCTATCAGTTGCCCGCAACCTGAGCCACCGAGCTCCCGCTACGCTAAATCCTTTAGACAAATTAACTTCCCAAGTGCTGGCAGTTTGGTTTAGCGTGACGCTTAGGGGCAATGTATCCTCAGCTATCACCTCAATTTTTGCTGCTTGTTGCCGGTCAAAAGTACCCCGAAGGACGATCGGCTGATTGACTAAAACTTCTGACGGCCCTTGATAAGTTAAATTCACAGCGGGATTAAAAGATTTGCCACCGCGGCTGAATTGCACAAAATCGGGATAAATGAAACCTGTATTGCCAAATTGTGGCAAATTCTCGGTCAGCGAGACTTTAATGTGGCTTTGTTCGATCAAGAATCCGGCAATTCCGTAAATCATTCCCGCCGGCAAGGTAATTTTTTCTTGGGGTGGCAGGCTAGCGGCATTTATTGGCTGCTTTTTAAACACAGTCGTTTTGATTACAGTCATCGTAACCGCATTTCTATCATACTCAATTCCCCTGCCGTCTCGCAAAATTTGGACGTGCAGCCAGTACAGAAATCCCGAAGTTCCTAAGTTAGGAACTGCTGCTGCAAAAGCGACTCGGAAATGGTTTTCCACGCAAGCGTAGCCAAGAAGATTGAAAGTTTCTCCCGCGTTAAATTGTAATTTCTGAGTTGGTCCTAAAGTTCCAGAATCTGCAGGGGTGAACTTTAACCAGGTCTTTTTGATCACCCACAGTAACTGCATTCCAGGCGGCGGAACCGGCAACTCGGCGCGATCGAATATGAGAATTTTTGCGCCTTTGGTGATGAGTACGTGTTTTTCGTAGAAAAAGCCGGACTTTCCCACCGGATAAATTGGATTATTTAGTTGAACATTCAGATGTCCGTCTTCTAACTCGTAGTCGCTAACTTGATAAATTTTCCCTGCTGGTATGTCCGCTTTTTGCAGCTCGTTGAGATTGCTCGCGGGTAGTGTTCCGGCTTTGAATTTGGTATCTGTGAGAGTAATTAAAGTGAAAAATTGAGCAGGTGACCCAGAAGCAGGATTAACTTTGATGTTAATTGTTTGTTGGCCGATAACTTTGCCGGTCTTATCAGTTGCCCTCACCTGCACTGTGCGAGTTCCTGTGCTATCGAATCCTTTTTCTAAACTGATGTTCCAAATGCCTCTAGAGAGATTTATCCCTACATTCAGGGCATTTGAGCCTTCTGTTGCTGAAATCGCTGCCACTAGATTTTTGTCAAAAGTGCCAACTAAGACAGCCGCTCTATTGACCTCAATTTCTCGCGGGCCTAAGTAACTTAAAATAATGTTGCTGTTTGTCATTATCTATCCCCCTACCTACTTAATTATTCAGCTAAAGCAAGGATAACTTCTGATTTTATTAAACACAATGACTTGAACCAGGACAAAATCCCCCCTAGATTTAGCCTACGGGCGGTTAATGCCTTTTCCAGCATAAGTTTTTAATTATTGGCGGGAGTTGCCCCACAAATCTCACTTTAGGCGTAGAATAAGCACCTTAACCGAATATATGCCTGGTTAAGCGGATTTGTGGTGTAAGTTTTGAGGGAAAGAATTTAGTTCGAGTAAGTTGCTTCCCCCTGTACCTTTGACCCATCACTGGCTGAGTCAGGACTTACGAAAAAAACCCGGTTCCTAGGAGAATATTGCGTATAGCAACGAGGCATCTAGGAAGAAACCGGGTTTTTAGCCGTTTGGTGCGTGCAGGAGTGTTAGTGCGATCGGCTAAATTTCGACTAAACTGCGACTAAACTATAGTGACCAGAATATCTTGAGCGTGAGAGTCAACTTTCAGATTTTCTCCTTCATAAACCTGAATAATTTTGCCGTTACCGTCGATGACAAAAGTAACGCGCTTGGCATAATCGCCTTTCTCGACATCGTAAGCTTTGGTAATCGTGCCATCAACATCTGCTAAAAGCTGGAAAGGCAAACCGTATTTCTCTGTGAACTTTTGGTGCGATTCCTCATTGTCTCGGCTGACACCGAGAATTACAAGATCTTTGCCCTTGTATTCTTCATAAGCTGCTTTGAAGCTTTGGGCTTGTCTGGTGCAGCCTGGGGTGTCATCTTTGGGGTAGAAATACAAGATTACGGTTTTACCGGCGAATTCGGAGAGGGAGACGGTGTTGCCGTTGGTGTCTTTGGCGGTAAATTGAGGAGCGGCACAGCCAATTGGTAATGTCATAGTTGGATTTCTCTTGTTTGGTTTTTATTGCAGTTCCTCAATTTATTTTACTTGGTTCTGTGCCTTTTCAAGAAACAATTGCTAAAAATCGCGTGAAGCGAAGCTATCCCGCTCTTAATCGCCCCCAACTCCATGACGTTAAGCTTTACTGCATTTAATTTACACCTAAGACGGGGCTAAGAGTCCCTGTTACACGCATAGTTTCAATAGACATCTGCTAAAAAGTAGATGTCTAATTGAATGTTCGCGGGTTCTACATACCAACCTGTTGACCAGCAGCGGGCATCATAGACGGATCGATCGTAATTCCTAAACCTTCTGCGACTTGGCGGCCATAATTCGGATCGGCGCGGAAAAAATGGCACAGTTGGCGCATCTGAATCTCCGGTTTTGCTGCACTCAAACTTTCCACAATGTTAGCTATAAGCCGCTGCTGTGCGTCGGGTTTCATCAAGCGATAAAGGTCTCCTGCTTGGGTGTAATCGTCATTGCCCTTACGGTGATCGTAGCGATCGACTTTGACATTTCCTAAGTCCCAAGTTGGGTCAGCATAAGCACAGTTTTGCTTCGGCGCATCCTCGTGGCTGTTGGGTTCGTAGTTCGGCCCGCTACCACCGTTGTTACCCGGTGCCATTGCGCCATCCCGTTGATAGTGCATCACGGGACACTTTGGTTGATTGACAGGCAATTGTTGATAGTTTGCACCGAGACGGTAGCGTTGAGCATCTGGATAAGACATGATGCGAGATTGCAGCACTTTGTCTGGAGAGAAGCTAATACCTGGAACGACATTAGAAGGAGAAAATGCCGCCTGTTCTACCTCAGCAAAAAAGTTTTGTGGATTGCGATTTAGTTCAAGAATTCCCACGTCAATTAACGGAAACTCTGAGTGCTTCCACACTTTAGTCAAGTCAAAAGGGCTTTCGCGATACTCTGCAGCTTGTGCCTCGGTCATTACTTGAATGCAAAACCGCCATTTGGGATAATTACCTTGGTCGATCGCCTCAAACAAGTCGCGAGTAGCATGATCGGGGTCTTCGCCTTTGATCTGCGTCGCTTCTTCGGCGGTGAAATTATCAATACCTTGCATGGTTTTGAAGTGGAATTTGCACCAAACTCGTTCTCCTTGAGCATTGATTAGGCTGAAGGTATGGCTGCCAAAACCGTCCATGTGGCGGTGGTTTTTCGGCGTACCGCGATCGGAAAACAGAATTGTCACCTGATGCAAAGCTTCTGGACTCAGGGACCAGAAATCCCATTTCGCGTCAGCATCTTTGAGATGCGTTTGGGGATGGCGCTTTTGGGTGTGGATCAAATCAGGGAATTTGAGCGGATCGCGGATGAAGAAAACAGGCGTGTTGTTGCCTACTAAATCCCAGTTTCCTCCTTCGGTGTAGAACTTGATCGAAAAACCTCTAGGGTCACGTTCGGCATCCGCTGAACCTTGTTCGCCGCCTACGGTAGAGAAACGGAGGAGAACTTGAGTTTGTTTGCCAACTTCTGAGAATAGCTGAGCTTTGGTGTAGCGAGTAATGTCATGGGTGACGGTAAACGTGCCAAATGCAGCGGCTCCTTTTGCATGGACAACGCGCTCAGGAATGCGTTCCCGGTTGAAGTGAGCCAGTTTTTCCATCAGGTAAAAATCCTGCATGAGGATAGGCCCGCGTTCACCCGCAGTCAAGGAATTCTGGTTATCTGCAACCGGAATTCCGCTAGCGGTTGTCAATGTTTTGTCTTCTGTCATAGTGGGTAAATTGATTGCTGCATCCTAAGTATTCTATACCTTTCTGTGGCCCAGGTGTTTCTGCGGAGGTAATTCTCAGATGGGCGATCGGGTGTTATATTATTAGTGTGTTTTCAAAATTTGCTGATTCAATTAAAACTAATTTTTCAACAAAATATGATTGATTTCTACAATGTGGTTCTCAGAAAAAGTGCTGATCATTTGGTTTCTTTGTGTTTAAAAAATGGCTTGGTGGGACAAGGAAATACCCCCGAACAATCTATTGATAAACTAAAACAAGCTATTGAGTCATTTTCCGAAGTTTATGAATCAGAGTCTGATGTTTATCTCAGTCCTCTTTCTCTTAATGAATTACACGAGTTTCTGACTTTAGAAGATGCCGAAACCTCAGATAGTTATGAGTTAAGGAAAGTTTATGGCTAAAAACATTCCATCTTTAAAACCTAAAGCATTAATTAAAATTTTAAAACAAAACGGATGTCAATTTTACAGAGAGGGGAAAGGAGATTATCGTTTGTATATGGGTGAAATTGAATGCCTAAAAAGGATTGTTCCGATGGATATGGGTGTAGGGGAAATGTCACCGGCTTATGTGTTGCGAATTTTCAGGCAATTTGGGTTTACAGATCCAGAAATTGAGGGGATGATTAGTTAAGTAAGTTGATTTAACTAGCATTCTTATACAACAGGTGGCAAACAGGGAGCGACAACCGGTAATCCCTCAGTTTCTCGCTGTGCAACTTCAAAGTTTAATTCTAATAGAAACTTTAAGGGGTCTTGGTTGGCTTTGATACCGTAGGCTTTGCAAACGAGTTGGTCTAATTGGGCATGGAGTTTGGCAAGTTGGCTGGCGGGTTCATCAAAAAATTGGTTGTATAATTGGGTAATGCCACACTGTTTGCGCTCCATATACTCTGTACGATAGTCATGGAGAACCTGCATGGCTGCTCGAATTTCAGTTTTGGTTTTTTCTGGGCAAGTTTGAGGAAAAGGGAAGGTTGCAAAACAGGTGGTGGGAGTGTAACGTGTGCGATCTTCAAGGGTTGAGCTTTGCGCTTTGACCCACTGGCGATGCAGATTTGAAGTTAGAATGCCAAGAACGTAGAAGTCATCAGAGCTAAGAACATTAGTCGCATCACCCGGAAGCCAATCTGGAATGGCAGGAATAAAAATTGACCATTTAGATACTCTGGGAACAGCCAAATAAAAGGGTAAAGTTGCTAGAGCTTTTCGCATTCCTTCATTTGTGCGTTTAAATCGCCACCACTTTTCTCGCATGACTGCTTCTCGATTGGATTCTCGTTCAGGCTTAACATATTTTTTTACGTGATCAAATGGCAGTAGATAATCACTTACTTCTTCTAAACTGCGATTATCAAAATCAATAATCCAACGCTCTGGTTTACCATGTGGACTCTGTGCCAGATTTGAACCCATTGAGAAGAGTTTGAGAACCTCTTGATTTTTACGATCGGCTTTGATCCATTGCTTTACCTCTTTTTCAGTTACAATAAAACCTTTTCCAGTAGGTTTAACACCTTCAAAACATTGGCTTAAGTTTGCTTTTATCTTTACAGCTTGAGAAACATCAACTTCAGCTTTCAGGGAAGAATTGATGTGAGAAATAACTTGATAATCGATACGGCAGGTTAATTCTTGATTATCACAGGTTTTTAGCCAATTGATAATACTGATGTGTACTTTCGCTTCACCAGACCAAGGCTGAGTAGAAATTGCATCATAAATATAACCGCTATTTTGAATGATGTAGTCTAAAGTAGCTTGACGACTTTGACCTTGAGAGATGGTGTTTGTTGCCACTAAACCAGCCCGACAATCTTCCCTTAAGTGATTATGGGCAAGGCGAAACCAGTAGGAACAAAGATCTACTTGACCTTTGACATCAGGAAATTTAGTAAAAATACGATCGACATAATCATCACCAAGGGTTAGTCGCAGACGATTACCACCCAAAAAGGGAGGATTTCCAATAATTACATTAACTTGTTCCCACTCGCAAAATAGAGCATCATCAAAGCGGATATTGCGATCGAGATTATCGAGAGGTAAAGCGCGATCGAGTTCCAGTGGCAGGTTCATTTGTACGACATTGAGCAACTGGTTTTCTTCATCTAAGGCTAACTTTTTGGCAAGCATCAGCGTCACTTTTGCCAATTCCACGGCAAAGGGTTTGATGTCAATGCCGTAAAACTGGCTTGTCTTCACCAGCGACATCGTACCAATGGCATTAGCAGCACGAGAGAAATTTTCATGAATTTTAGTTAGCAATTGTGCCTCTAGTCGCTTCAGTTCTCGATAAGCAACATACAGAAAATTGCCGCTACCGCAAGCTGGATCGAGAACTTTGAAATCAAGTAATTCTTGGCGCAGCCCCAACAAATCTTTCAGCGTCTTCGCAGCTTCAATCCGTTCTCGCCACGGGCGTATAATGGTAGGCAAAACCACTTTTTGAATGTCTGCCTCGCTGGTATAGTGCGCTCCCAAGGCATGACGTTCTTCTTTGCCCATACTGGACTCAAACAACGCGCCAAAAATCGCAGGTTCTACCTTTGACCACCGTTCCTTTGCTGCCTCTAATAGCAGATCGATTTCGCTGCGAGTCAGGGCGATGGATTCCACAACTGAAAAGATACCGCCATTAAAATATGATACATCCCGATAACGGCTGTCTTTAGGTGCGGGGCGAGCGCTCCCCATTTGCCGAAACAATCCCCCAATCAAGTCGTAGGAACTGACTCGATTCATCTGGCAATCACCTAAAAACTCGGTGAATAAACCGCGTGGCAACAAATCGATATCTTCAGCAAACAATGCTACTACACACTGAAGCATAAACCTTTGAGCTGTTTCTACTTTTTCGCCGCGCTCTACTAACCGATTGAAAACTAGAGCAACTTTGTCAGCGGCAGTTCGCGTTACATCAATTTGGTTGTTATTGAATAAAGGCTGGCGATTTTCAGGAAAAAGAAAGTTAAAGGCAGTGAAGCGAGCGGGTAACTCTTCGAGATTTACGCGGTCTACAGGTTCCCGCAGTTGTAAATCGAAGTCATAAATCCAAAATTCATCAAAGTTGCAAAGAACCACATATTTTGGACGCTGCGGCACTAGCTCAAGCCAGTATTCAAAGGCTTGCTGATAGTGTTTTTCCAGTTTTTCGCCCCGTTTTTTCATCTCCAGCAACAACCTTGACCGCCACAGCAAATCGGCAAATTTCGTAGTTTTGCCTTTCGCCTTTACTCGAAATTCTAGTTCGGCTCCCGCTTCCTTGTAGCCTAGATGACCGAAGGCTTGAAACAGGCGATCGCAGAATACCTGTGCCTCGCCTTTTTCGTCTCCTTTCAAAGTACGGACGTATTCAACAAACCTGTTGATATTATTTAGTGTATCGGTCATAATAAGTGTAAAATTAGGATCGATAGGGTGAATCAGCCCGCTCGGATATCTGTAACAATTAAAAATATAGTACCTGTTCAGAGGTTTTTTGAATGACTTTTATCCCATCTGAAGCGTTTAAATCTATTAGTTATCCCGATCGCACCGTAAAAAGAGCCGATCGCGCCGTCCGCTGTTCCCCTTTTCAATTACACTTCTTCCAGACCATCCGCGATAACAGTGTTTTCCTAACTGCGATCGCCTCAAATTCCGGTGTCGAAAGCGGCTACACCCGATCGCCCGTATCCGAACTCGTAGCCGAAAACTCGCTACTGTGGCTGATTCAAGTCGGCGTACTGCGGCGGGAAGTAGACGGACAAGGGATTACCGACAGTTTTCGCCTCACGCCCCTAGGCCGCCAACTCGTGGAAAAATGGGAACAGGAAGGACAGGGAGTGCCGGCCGCGTCATTGTGCGATCGCATGGGAAATGCCGTTAGCCGCGGGTTGGGAGTATTTCTATAACCGGAATGGCGGCTAATAAGTGGTTGAACCTTAAAATTTAAGCTTTTGGGCGGGCAAGATGCCCACCCCACAAGAGTTTGAAGAAATCCACCCCACAAGCAAATTTACTCTTTGTGGAACAGGCATCTTGCCTGTTCTTGAGAGATGTGAGTATAAATTAAATGCACGATCGCTTAACTAATACAAATTAAACTTAAATCCAATAAAAATAATGGTTCAAACCGCTTCTAAACCTTTGACTCTCGATGAATTTCTCCAACTGTCGGAAACCAAACCCGCCAGCGAATTCATCGACGGTCAAATTATCCAGAAACCTATGCCCCAAGGAAAACACAGCACAATTCAAAGCGATTTGGGTGCTGACATCAACCGGGTACTCAAACCGCAACGCATCGCCCGCGCCTATCCAGAATTGCGTTGTACCTTTGGTGGTCGATCGACAGTACCGGATCTTGCAGTCTTTACCTGGGAACGCATTCCCCGCGACGAAAACGGCGAAGTAGCAAACACTTTCGCCATCGCCCCCGACTGGACAATCGAAATTCTTTCCCCCGACCAAAGTCAAACTAAAGTCGTCCGCAACATTCTCCACAGTCTCGGCCACGGAACCCAGATGGGCTGGTTGATTGACCCGGAAGAAGAACTGGTATTTGTCTATTTTGCCGATCGCACCATAGCAGTTTTTGAAGAACCGGGCGATCGCATCCCCGTTCCAACCTTTGCCGAATCCTTTAATCTCACCGTCGGTGAAATGTTCAGTTGGCTGACTGAGTAGCGCCACCTTGGTTTATGAATGATTTAACCGCAGAGGGCGCAGAGGGCGCAGAGGAAGAGAAGAGAGATATCTCTATGGATTTGGTTCGATCTAATGTGCGGTCGATCGCTTATACTAAAATATCTGGTTGTCAGCTCTTCAATGACGAGAGATGACTAAAGTTGTCACTACAAACTTAATTATGATTATTTAACCGGACTTGATATCATCTCTCAAATAACCGCTAACTACTAACAACTAACTACATAAAACATTTCTCAAAAATGGAAGCTAAATCTTACAAAGACACGGTAAACCTGCCCAAAACCAAGTTTGATATGCGCGCCAACGCCGTCAAACGGGAACCTGAATTGCAACAATTTTGGGCAGATCAAGAAATCTACGATCGCCTTTCGGAAAATAACCCAGGCGACTTGTTCATCCTGCATGACGGGCCCCCCTACGCCAACGGACAACTCCACATCGGCCACGCCCTCAACAAAATCCTCAAAGACTTTATCAACCGTTACCAAATGCTGCGCGGCAAAAAAGTCCGCTACGTTCCCGGTTGGGATTGTCATGGATTGCCGATCGAACTTAAAGTATTGCAAAACATGAAATCGGACGATCGGCTAAATCTTACGCCGATCGAACTCCGCCGCAAAGCCTCCGCCTTCGCGCAGCAAACAATGGAACAGCAGCGCGAATCCTTCCAGCGCTACGGCGTTTGGGGCGACTGGGAACACCCGTATTTAACCCTAAAACCCGAATACGAAGCCGCTCAAATCGGCGTTTTCGGTCAAATGGTGCTCAAGGGCTACATCTACCGCGGCTTTAAACCTGTTCACTGGAGCCCGAGCTCGAAAACAGCCCTCGCCGAAGCGGAATTGGAATATCCCGAAGGCCACACGTCGCGCAGCATCTACGTCGGCTTCCATGTGAGAAAATTGTCAAAATCTTTGCAAACGAAGCTCAAGCGCTATATGCCAAGCCTCTGGGCGGCGATTTGGACGACTACCCCCTGGACAATTCCGGCCAACTTGGCGATCGCAGTCAATCCCGAACTGACTTATGCGGTGGTGGAACCGCCGGCAAATTCCCACATCGCCCAACAATTTATGTTAGTAGCTGTCGATGCGGTCGATCGGCTGTCGGCAACTTTTAACACTGAATTAAAAATACTCGCTACCTTCAAAGGCAAAGAATTAGAAGGTTGCATTTACAAACATCCGCTGTTCAATCGCGAAAGTCCAATTGTTGCCGGCGGTGACTACATTACCGCTGATTCCGGGACGGGATTGGTGCACACTGCACCGGGCCACGGACAAGAAGACTTTATCGTCGGAAAACGCTGCGGTTTGCCAGTTTTAACGCCCGTAGACGAGAACGGAAATTTCACCGCAGAAGCCGGACAGTTTGCAGGTTTAAATGTCCTCGGAAACGGCAATGCGGCAGTCATTGATGCCCTTGCCGAAGCAAATTGTTTGATTAAAGAGGAAAGTTACGCTCACTCTTATCCTTACGATTGGCGCACGAAAAAGCCGACAATTTTTCGGGCGACAGAACAGTGGTTTGCCTCGGTTGAAGGGTTCCGAGATGAAGCCCTAAAAGCGATCGCCGATGTGAATTGGATTCCCGCCCAAGGGGAAAATCGGATTACTGCAATGGTAAGCGATCGATCGGATTGGTGCATCTCTCGCCAGCGGACTTGGGGCGTTCCGATTCCCGTATTCTACGACGAAGAAACCAACGAACCGCTGTTAAATGAAGAAACGATCGCCCATGTGCAAGCCATTTTTGCCGAACGCGGTTCGGATGCTTGGTGGGAATTGTCGATCGCCGAATTACTGCCGGAATCTTACCGCAATAACGGCCGCACTTACCGCAAGGGTACAGACACGATGGATGTGTGGTTTGACTCCGGTTCTTCCTGGGCCGCAGTTGCCAAAGGTCGATCGGAATTAAACTATCCTGCTGATATCTATTTGGAAGGTTCAGACCAACACCGCGGCTGGTTTCAATCGAGCTTGCTGACCAGTGTAGCAACTAACGGCGTTGCTCCTTACAAAACAGTTTTGACTCACGGTTTTGTACTCGATGAAAAAGGTCGCAAGATGAGCAAATCCGAAGGAAATGTCGTCGATCCTGCCGTCGTAATTAAGGAATATGGAGCCGATGTTTTGCGGTTGTGGGTGTCTTCGGTAGACTACTCGGCAGACGTGCCTTTGGGCAAAAATATTCTCAAACAGCAGTCGGATGTTTACCGCAAAATCCGCAATACAGCTAAGTTTTTGCTGGGAAATTTGCACGACTTCGACCCCGCAAAAGATGGTGTAGCTTACGAGGAATTGCCGGAACTAGATCGCTATATGCTGCACAGAATGGGCGAAGTTTTTGCGGAAGTCCAAGATGCTTTTGAAAGCTTCCAATTTTCCCGATTTTTCCAAACTGTGCAGAATTTCTGCACGGTGGATTTATCTAATTTTTACTTGGATATTGCCAAAGACAGACTTTACATCAGCGCGACAGATACCCTTCGCCGCCGCAGTTGTCAGACGGTGATTGCAATTGCTGTGGAGAATTTAGCAAGGGCGATCGCACCTGTTTTGTGTCACATGGCTGAGGATATTTGGCAGTACCTTCCCTATCCGACTCCTTACAAGTCAGTATTTGAAGCCGGCTGGGTGCAAATTGATGCTTCATGGCACAATCCCGAATTGGCTACTCGCTGGCAGTATTTGCGGCAAGTGCGCGGCGAAGTTAACAAGGTTTTGGAAAAAGCCCGGATTGAAAAGGCGATCGGTTCTTCTTTGGAAGCTAAGGTTTTATTGTACGTTCCCGATGTTGAGAAAAGAGAGCAATTGCAAGCTTTGAATCCCAGCAGCGAAGAATTGGTGGATTATGTGCGATCGCAAAATTCCGTCATTGAGTTAGCGGCAGAGGAGAAAGCAAAAGCAGCACAAGATCGACAGGAAGAAGAGGCGGCCAAAGTTGCCAAAGTCTTGACAGAAAACACAGTTTATGTTGAGGCGGAAACGATCGCACAAAAGAGCGATCAACCTTCTCAGATAGTAGAGTATTCTGTCTCTGAACTGTCGGCTTCAGATTCGCAGCCAATCTTAGATCAAGCCGCCGAGTTTTTAGCTAATTTGCCTGAATACGCGGGCAACTTTTTTACAGAATACCAACAAGCGCTGGTAACACTTGGGCTGTTAGCCTCTGTGTTAGTAACGGGCAGAGTAACGCTGGCGATTTTGGATACGATGAATCAGATTCCGATGTTGGGAGGCCTCTTTGAAGTCATCGGCATCTTATTTACAATCTGGTTTGCTTTCCGTCACTTGCTGTTTGCCGCCAACCGTCAAAAAATTGCAGAACAAATTGATTTCCTGACAGCAGATGTGGTGGGCAGAAGTACAGCCCTTGTACTTGCAGAAACAAAGGCGATCGTCCTCGCACCGCCAGTAGATGCAGCGCTTGTGCTTGTAGAAACACAGGCGATCGCACAAACAGCCCCAGCCGAAAAAGTGTTTGTAGAAACACCCCAAATCCCGGAAGCAGAATTAGTTGCGATCGAGCCCAAACCTGAAATTCCTGCTTCCATAGCTGCAGGGCACGATTCTACAATGACCGGCAACGGTGTAGACGAACTGCGGTATTTGTTCATTACTTCGGAAGTTGAACTGGTAGAATCGAATGCAGCGATTCAGGAATTGCCGTACAGTTATCAGTCTCCAGAGTTGGCGATTGGTGTAGTGAAAGCAGACGGGGAAAAGTGCGATCGTTGCTGGAACTACTCTACTCACGTCGGAGAGTCGATCGAACATCCGCTAATTTGCGAACGCTGCGTGTCAGCAGTAGACGGCAAATTCTAACCGTAGGCTGCGCTTCGGGAAAAATTCTTGAGTTTGTGGTTGCCACATTCAGCCCGAAGCGCACCCTACAATAACTTCATTTGCTTATTTGTGATTAAACAAACGGCAGACGATTTCACCAGGGTTGTTTTGCCCAAACGCCAAAACTGTTCCATCTTTCTTAACTGTAGCGCGATCGCGGCAATTGTAGACTTCCAGAGGCTGTTTAACTCCATCAACACTCAGAATTACCCTGTATTCCCAATAATTTTTTGCACTGCGTTTGATATCGACAATGCAAATCTCGCTTTTTTGATAATTGCGGCAAACAGAGGCGTCAGCAGGAAGGGCGGCCCCGAAAAAAGATATTAATAACAAAAAGTAGCAAACACATTTCATCATCAGCCAAATTACTAAGTCCTATCTTACGTTTTTTGATAACCAACTGACAGTATTTTTGCAAGCGACTTAGCAATTGGGCGCGCCCTCAAGTCGCGACATCATAAGATAGCTGAACCATACCAGAACTGTATGTCTGACATCCAGTTAACTGCAAAGCTGTAGTATTTATGGGATTAACAAATAAAGGAATTCCCTCGCCTAAAATAAGCGGATGAACTGAGAGAATCACTTCGTTGACAAAGTTTTGATTCAGGAAATCGCGAATCAGCAGAGAACCTCCCACCAACCAAATATTCTTGCCCTCAAGCAAGCGCAAATCATTGACAAAACTCTCTAATTCTGTTACCACTTCGACATCAGAAGTGGCTTGAAAATCTAGATTTTTCGTAAAAACATAACTCTTTTTTTCCTGGTACGGATACTCGCCAAAAGTTAGAACTTGTTCGTAAGTTTTCCGACCCATGAGAACCGTATCGATGCTATCTAAGAATTTACTATAACCGTAATTTTGGTCTGTAAACAGCCAGTCAATATCGCCATTCGTTCGGGCGATATAACCGTCCAGACTAGATGCAATGAATAGTACAATTTTCCGCATGGCAACACCGAGGTTTGGGGAATGATTGGGGCGATAATCGCCAGAATCACCTTAATTTTAAATGATTTAGCGTCCTGACGGTAGCTTGAGTTCGATACCCAGTTTGTTGCTGACATCGATCGCCGCATTAGCAAAATCAGTCAGGCCTGCGATCGGAATAGCGATCGCAGTTACCGCCCCTACAAGAGCTGTTAACCTTTTATTTAATTTGGTTTTATTCCATTGGCTTTCCGGTTTCTTAATTTCCGCTTCGACATCTTCAATATCAATAATTATCCCCTCGCGGATGTCTTCGGGAAACTGATCGGCGGTTTCACGCATCGATGAAATCAGTTTCAAAAGTTCGGCGGTATTGGCGTTATTGTTTTGAATGGATTGATTGCCACCAACTTGGGCACTGTTCGACGAACCGCCGATATTGCCGACAAAGTTAGAATTGTGAAAAGCATCTTGAACGTGGTTGGTTTGGGAAGAATCGTGAGTCATATTTGCTGAGGCTTTATTAATAATTGGTCTACTAACAGCTAGTTTAGCGATATCTACAAGGTCGTCATATTCTCTTCCGTATTTTTCCATTTCTCGATCGCCCATTTGGTTTCTGCGCCGAAGTTCGATCGACTCATAGCCATCCAGCAACTTCCGCAAATCGAGTTTGAGTTTAAGTTTGCCGACACGCACTGTATTCTCGCCCATATCCTCCAGCCCTAGCAATTCATCATAATCCAGCGGGTTAGCATCGGGATAACCCGGAACCGGCACCCATTGACTGATTTCCAGATTGGCAAAAGAATTGTGGATTTTGGTAAACGTATCGCGGATCATGCTGAGAAAAGAACGCCGCGTCGATTCCCGCCCGCTAACGGCAATAAAGATTTTCTTATCTTCCGGGTCAGATTTGATCCGGGCGATGTTGTACACCTCAGCGCCTTCCCTGTACTCCAGCATAACCCCCGTGCGCCAGTGGGTGCATTTGTGGATTTTCTCGTGCATGAGGACGATGAAGCGCGAGAGGATGCTGTCGGGGAGGATGCGGTAGTGATATTGAAATTCCAGCGTTTCGCCTTGGAGTTTGGTGTTTTTCGGTTCCTCTTTGGGCAAGATGCCGGGGATGAGGAAAGTCGGCGGGCAATTGCTGACGAGGAAGCAGAGTTCAAATTTGCCCATCAAGTCGGTGAGGCAGTGGTAACGGCGGCTGGGATATTTATTTGAGTCGAGGATACGGCTGAGGTCGGCGTAGGTGAGAATGCCTTTGGTTTTGACTTTGAGTTCGTCGTCGCTGAGGAGGGGATAGATGCCTTCTGTCACCCAGTGGGGATTGAGGATGTTGGTGTTTTGCAGGATCGGGTGTTCGCGGAAGTTGAGGACAATGCCCAGCTTGTGCAGCAGGTCGATTAGTTGGGTTTGGTCGGTTTCTTCAAAGATGTTTTCTTTGGCGCAGATGGTGGCGTATTCGCTGATGCTGATGATGTCTTTGTCGAGGTTTTCCAGGCGCTGCTTGACTTGGAACCAGCTTAGCGGCAAAAGATCGTAGACTTCTTTGAGTTGGGAGATTTCGGTGTGGATGGCGCTGCGGAGTTCGTCGATGCCGATTCCGCTTTCGCAAGAGGTTTCGAGAATCGCTTTGATGTTGGGATATTTGTCGCGCAATGCTTTGCGGTTGAGATCCAGGGGTTGTTCGTCGCATTTGTTGCCGACGATGATCACGGGGGATGCGTCGCCGAAGCTTTCGATCAGTTTCAGCCAGTATTCGAGGCGGTTTTCGTCTTCGCTGGTGCGGCAGTTGCACACGAGGAGGTAGAGGCTGCGTTTGGTAAGGAAAAATTGGTGGGTGGCGTGGTAGATTTCTTGTCCGCCGAAGTCCCAGACGTTGAGTTTGACCGATTTGGTGTTGACTGTAATTTTCCAGTCTGTGATGTTGAGTCCGTCGGTTTGGGGCTCGTTGGGGTTGTATTTGTTGTCGATGAGGCGGTTGATCAGGGAGGTTTTGCCGACGCTTCCTTGTCCGACGAGGAGGACTTTGGCTTCGTTGAGGGGGAGGACTTCGCCGCTGCGGAGTTGGCGCAGGTAGTTGAAGATGGCTTCGGGAGTACCGGGCTCTTCGTTCAGGTTGGCGGGCCCTAGAACTTCTGGAGAAATGGGCAGGGGATTGCAGCGGAGGTCGAGTTTTTCAAGTTTTGGCAGTGTTTCTAAGCATTCGGGAATCTTTTCAATCTGATTGTTACTAAGGTCAAGCCATGTCAGATTCGACAGTTTGCCGATGACTTCTGGGATGGATGTAATCTGATTGTTTCTGAGGACAAGCCCTGTCAGATTCGACAGTTGACCGATGACTTCTGGGATGGATGTAATCTGATTGTAACTGAGGTCAAGCTGTGTCAGATTCGACAGTTTGCCGATGACTTCTGGGATGGATGTAATCTGGTCATTGAGGTCAAGCTGTGTCAGATTCGACAGTTGACCGATGACTTCTGGGATGGATGTAATCTGATTTTTACTGAGGTGAAGCTGTGTCAGATTCGACAGTTTGCCGATGACTTCTGGGATGGATGTAATCTGATTGTAACTGAGGTGAAGCAGTGTCAGATTCGACAGTTTGCCGATGACTTCTGGGATAGATGTAATCTGATTGTAACTGAGGTGAAGCTCTGTCAGCTCCGACAGTTTGCCGATGACTTTTGGGATGGATGTAATCTGATTGTTAAAGAGGAAAAGATCTGTCAGATTCAACAGTTTGCCGATGACTTCTGGGATGGATGTAATTTGATTGCTATAGAGGAAAAGCCCTGTCAGATTCGACAGTTGGCTTATGACTTCTGGGATGGATGTAATCTGATTTTTACTGAGGTCAAGCTGTGTCAGGTTCGATAGTTTGCCGATGACTTCTGGGATGGATGTAATCTGATTATCTCTGAGGTCAAGCTGTGTCAGGTTCGACAGTTGACCGATGACTTCTGGGATGGATGTAATCTGATTTTTACTGAGGTCAAGCAGTGTCAGATTCGACAGTTGACCGATGACTTCTGGGATGGATGTAATCTGATTTTTACTGAGGAAAAGCCCTGTCAGATTCGACAGTTTGCCGATGACTTCTGGGATGGATGTAATCTGATTTTTACTGAGGAAAAGCCCTGTCAGATTCGACAGTTTGCCGATGACTTCTGGGATGGATGTAATCTGATTGCGACTGAGGACAAGCTGTGTCAGATTCGACAGTTTGCCGATAGCATCTGGAATTTCTGTTAAACCAATACTGACTAAATTTAAACTCTCTAATTGCTTCATTTCCAGCAGCAATTCTGGCATTTTTCCGAATGGATTGTCACTGAGGTCGATCGCAAATTTAAGAGCGATCGTAATTCCTCCGGCAGTGTTCTTAATTGATTGGTGATTAGTTTCGGACGGTATTTACCATCCAACGATTCCCAATCTTCCGTCTTTTTCCCCAACACCAACGTCTCAAGCTGCGTACACTTGCCAATCTCCGGCGGCAATTCCTCCAAGTCCAGCCCCGACAAATCCAGTTCCGTCAATTTTTCCTCGGCTGCTTGGTCAATTCGCCGCACTGCTTCCTCTCGCGTCATGCCCTTTGTCTCTCGGTAGGATTCATTTTATTGTGACAGGAATTTTCGCTTGGTGGGGAGTTGCCCGCGCGTCACAATCAAAGAAACCGGGGTTTTTTTTGTTTCTACACTGTCATGCGTCTTCTGGGCAAAAACCCGGTTTCTGAGCGAGACATCACAACTATAATAAAATAACGGTTACAAGAGGAAAGCCAATGGTGACGAGCCTGAATGTGGATACGGCACTGCTGCAAGAGGCGATCGAACTTGAGGGAGAAATTGAGTTCGAGACTCTAGTTGAAATCGCCTTGCGGGAATACATTCAACGCCGCAAACAGCCACAGAATCTCGAACTTAGCTTTGGAGAATCTCTCAGTGCATTTCGTAAAAAATATCAACTGCACGAACTGGGTTTAAATCCTGATGAAATTTGGGGAGAAGTTCGCGATCGAACTTTTGCAGGACGCGAGGTCATCTTTGAATGACGCTGCGTTATTTACTCGATACCAACATTATCTCCGAAATAATGTGATCGAGTTGTTCGCGGTGGTGAGCGTAATGAGTTTTTGGTTTAGTAGTGGCGAGAAATACACAAATAAACCGAGTTTCTGAAGCCTGCGTGTGATACCTACTTACTTAAACTTTAGCTAATCTAAATATAAACACTTAATAAACCTCAATCTGATGTTTTTTACCAACAGATGACAAAGGGTGGTACGCTGGGGATAGAAAGTTATTTGTCTATGAACCAAATTAAACGTGTTGCCATAGTGGGAGGAACCCACGGAAACGAACTCACAGGAATTTACCTCGTGAAGAAATTCGATCGCGCGCCAGAGTTAATTGGGCGATCGACTTTTGAAACTATCACCCTGCTAGCCAATCCCAAAGCTTGCGAAATCGGGACACGCTACATCGATATCGACCTCAACCGCTGCTTTAGAAAGCAAGATTTAGAAAATCCCCATCTCTCCAGCTATGAAGCGCAGCGGGCGAAAGAAATCTACCGCATTCTTAGCTCAAAAAACACTCATCGGCCCAACTTAATTATCGATTTGCACAGCACCACATCCAACATGGGGCTAACTTTTATTCTCGCCAGCCATCATCCATTTAACCTGCAACTAGCAGCTTATTTGACCTCTGTATATCCCCAGCTCAAGGTACTCGCTTCTACAACCAAGAATCATGATAGTCCTTTGCTGCGATCGCTTTCGGAGTTAGGCGGTACGCTGGAAGTTGGTGCAGTGCCGCAAGGCGTATTAGATGCGTCTTTATTTCAGCAAACTGAGCAAGTTGTGTGCCGAATTTTAGACTGCGTAGAAGCCTACAATCAATGCACCCTGCCTGCTGCAAAGAATCCCCTGACTATTTATCACACCATTGGGGCGATCGACTATCCCAGAAACGAGAACAGAGAAATTCAGGCAATGATTCATCCTCATCTGCAATCCAGAGATTATCAAGCCCTGAATCCCGGCGATCCGATGTTTTTGACTTTGGATGGTGAGTCGGTATTGTATGAAGGTAAATCAACCGTTTATCCGATTTTCATTAACGAGGCTGCTTACTACGAAAAAGGAATTGCCTTGTGTTTTACTCAAAAGCTAATAGTCAATCTTGAGTAGAAAATTAAAAATTATTCTTGAGAATTTTCCGGTGACAAAAACTCCTCTTTAGAAGCCCTAGTCAAAGAACGCAATTCCTTCCATATTTCCAAAGTAATAATACAGGTAATCAGCCACACCAAACCAGCCGTATAACCAGCAATAACATCGGTAGGCCAGTGAACTCCTAGGTAAAGCCGGCTAAAACCAATAGCAGCAATTAATACAACTGTCAAGCCGTAAATCGACCAGCGCTGCTTGGGAAAGCGTAGACCCAAAAAATATCCTAGCAAACCGTAAATAACCATTGAAATCATTGCGTGTCCGCTAGGAAAACTGTAAAATGTTACATTAACAACGCGCTCCCAAAGTTGAGGTCGATCGCGGGCAAAAAGTTTTTTTAACAGTAAATTCAAACCGATCGCTCCCCCAGCCGCGATCGCAATAGTTGCCGCTTCCGATCGGTGATTGCGCACTAGCAAAACAATACCCAAAGTCAGACAAATCACTAGCAGCAACTTCGGCTCGCCCAAAAAGGTAAAGCCCAGCATTATTTGATCGCGCAGCGGAGTGTGAAGGCTCCTGAGATATAGTAAAATAGAGGTATCGAAAGCGTAACTTTCTTTTTCCAACACCTCTTCGGCAATAGTGGCAAATCCCCACATCGCCAAAGCCGCAACCGCAAGCCCGGCCAGCCGAATTATCGAAATGAGCGATCGAATTTTAGAACGCATTCTTGAATTAATTAAAAATTTTAAATTTCCAACTCAAAATAATACAACAAATATAGGAAACGAAAACGCCTTACCCATCGTCTAGATTCTTGAGCAACTCTATTCTGAATGATTAATTGATTTTTCACTACCCACCTCAGCTTTTACATCCAATCGGCGAATGACTATACTCTCTACAAAATACATTTCTGCAATTTTGTTGACCTTGGGGTTGACAACTCTTTCTAGTTGTGCTAATGACAGCGGAGTAAGTGCGCCGATCGCCGAAGCCAACACGATCGCCCAGCGTCTCGTTTCTTCCGCAGTCGCCCAAAAGCCCAACAACCCGCAATTCGGTAAGCCGATCGACTGTACCCTCGGCAAAGACTGTTTTGTATTGCTGTATTTCGATCGAGAACCCGGCCCCACCGCCGTCGATTTTGGCTGCGGGCGCCAAACCTACGACGGCCACGACGGCACAGACTTTGCTATTCCCGACGCCAAAGCAATGGCAAAAGGAGTTCCAGTTATTGCCTCCGCTGCAGGCAAAGTTTTGCGAGCACGAGATGGTGTGGTCGATCGGCGTTTACAAAACGAGACAGAAAAAGCCAACATCGCAGGCACAGAATGTGGCAACGGCATGGTAATCGACCACGGCGGTGGTTGGGAAGCCCAATACTGCCACCTCCGCAAAGGCAGCGTTGCCGTCAAACCCGGAACGCAGGTACAAAAAGGCACTGTTTTGGGCATGGTGGGAAACTCTGGGATGGCATCTTTCCCCCACGTACACGTAACTTATCGCTATCAAGGCAAACCCGTAGATCCGTTTGTCGGGCCCGACGCCAAGGTAGGCTGCAACATCGCCCGCAATCCAATTTGGGACAAGCCTCTAGACTATATTTCCACAGGTTTAATTAGGGCCGGTTTTGCCAATAAGCCGCCCGATATCAACGCTGTCTGGGAAGGACAATTTTCAGAGACTCAACTCCCTGTAAACAGTCCAGCTTTGTTGTTTTGGGTGCAAAGTTACGGAGTGCTCAAGGGCGATCGCGAACAATACAAATTATTTGCACCCAACGGCACAACCATCGCCGATCAAACCAATGAAATTAAAGCCCCCAGCCGTACTTGGTTGGGTTATGTCGGCAAAAGAAACAGTACAAATTCTCCTCTGATTTCCGGAGTTTGGCGGGCCGAATACCGGTTGACGCGGGGCGATCGAGTTTTGGCAGAAGTCAAGCGAGAAGTAGAGTTGCGTTAGTTAGTTGACTGTTGACTGTTGACTGTTGACTGTTGGCAGTATTTAATCCGTGTAGCCGCGTCAAAATCACTCTCTTCCTTCTTCCTTCTTCCTTCCGAAGATTATTTCAGCAGCCAGCCAAATAATTCTCCGACACTCAACCGCAGTTCGTTAGCGAAGGAAGGCACAGGTAGCAGCATTTCTGGTTCATCAAATACTGCTGTCTGTTGCTGGGGAACATAAACAAAAACGCATTGTTCGTCGGGATCGATCAGCCAGCCCATTTGAGTTTGATGATTTAAGCAGTGCAGAATATTTTTAGTAACTTTAGTTTGACTTTGTTCTGGCGACAAAATCTCAATTGTCCAATCAGGAGCTATGGGAAAGACATTAGCAATTTCGCCGTTATCATCGGCGGGAATTCTGTTCCAGACAAATACTGAAACATCAGGAACTGTTGACCTGCCACCAAAGGTACACCGGAGTTCTGGAAATGCTCGTGCAACTTTTTTGGGTTTTAATATAGCGTTAATGAAAATAATTAGTTCGCATTGAGTCGCACTGTGTTTTCCTTGGGGCATGGGCTTCTGAATAATTTGATTGTCAATGTATTCGCTGGCAGGTTTGGTTTCGGGTAGTTGGAGAAACTCTTCTAAAGTTAAGGATTTTAATCTTGTTTGTACCATTTTAAGTTCACCTCTAATGAAGTAGATCTTTTAGCAGCAGTCTAGTAATCAGGCAAATTGTTCCAAGCTTGAGCCACAATGTCGCTCAGCCATAGCCTCTGAGCAAAATCGAGCAGATTGTCATCGGCGAGTACCTCAGCCTTCAATTCATCCAAAGACTGAGATCGGGATCGAGCTATTTGAATCACACCCGCGATCGCCGACGCCACCAATTCTTCATTCAGCGGCTGCTGCCGCAAAGCAATCATTTCTTGAGGATTCGTAGGAATGGGATAATTCATAGAAGTGCATACCGAAAGGAGTAGATATTCAGCCACTGCGCCCTCACCGACAGCAAGAGCGATCGAAAACCTAAAAATCTGAGAACATTGTAAACTTATTTAAAACTCAATAAGTATTCGGGAGTATAGCCTACTTTGCTCCCTTGTCAACTCCCCCCATCTTTATTAATTTATTCAGAATTGAGAGCCTAATCATGCAAGAAATTCTTTATCTAGAAGTCCCGACACCGGATACAGCAGCCGTCTGCACTTGGTTGCAGCACGAATTCGATCCCGGAATCGGAGAAAAAATTATTACTCCTGACGGTTTTCGCCTGCTTTCACCAGCCACAACAGCCGAGGTTCAGAAGTCTGGAACTCAAAATGCCAATCCAAAACCCGCCTTGGCTGACACCAATTCAGGAAAGCAAAATTGGCGATCGACAGAACTTTCCACCTTTGTCTGGTCACTGCAACGCACAACTTATTTAAAAGTCTTTCGTCTAGAAGAGGCGCCTGCTGGAGAAAGAAAGTTCCTGGAAGCTCTCAATCTTGCTGTGAGAAACAAGTTTCCCGATCGCTACCGGGAACCCCCTGTCATAGACCTCTCCAAACAGTCAATTTTTGAGGCTCTTGCCCCCTATTACCCCTTGACAGTCAAATACTTCCAAAAAATGCCTAATGGCGAATACGACCTCAAGCGCGTCTACTGGTGGGAACAGCGTTGGCGCGAAGGCACTCGCAATCCTCAAACGCCAAAACAAGTAGTGTTTTTGAAGGAAGAGGGAAGAGGGAAGAGGGAAGAAGGAAGAGGGAAGAAGGAAGAGGGAAGAGGGAAGAAGGAAGAAGACACGACTTTGGTATCTGATTCTGGCGATACTTTTTATGACTTAATTTATATTGGCGGGGCTTTGGGAGTGATTCACGCCGCAGTTATGGCGAGATTGGGCTACCGGGTGCTGCTAGTTGAGCGAATGCCTTTCGGGCGCATGAATCGCGAGTGGAATATTTCGCGGGACGAAATTCAAAGCTTAATTGATTTGGGTTTATTTACTGCGGCAGAAATAGAAACTTTGATTGCCAGAGAATACAAAGATGGCTACAACAAGTTTTTTGATGCTAACAATCCACCCGTGGCTCAAGCACCAGTTCTGCACACACCAAAGGTACTCAATGTAGCTTTGGACGGGGAGAAGTTGCTGAATTTAGCGGGAGTTAAGCTAACAGAAGCTGGTGGAGAAATCTGGGACGAAACTGACTTTGTTAGAGCCGATGTTGCAGCGAAAAAAGTAGTAGTTCAATGCCACCACTTGCCTACAAAAGCCGATCGCACTGCATTAGGACGGCTGTTGGTGGATGCCATGGGTTCTGCTTCTCCCATCGCTTGGCAATTGAACGAAGGGCGGACTTTTGACAGCGTTTGTCCGACAGTGGGAGCAGTCATCGACGGAGGATTTGAGCCGGGAGTATGGGATTCCGAGTACGGGGATGTACTCCACACTCACGGGGACGTTTCCCGCGGACGCCAGCTCATTTGGGAGTTGTTTCCTGGCGCCGGCACAGAACTGACAGTTTATCTATTTCACTACCACCAAGTACATCCAGAGAACCCCGGTTCTTTGCTGGAAATGTACGAGGATTTTTTCGCAATTTTGCCGGAATACCGTCGCTGCGATGTCGATAAATTGGTGTGGAAAAAACCGACCTTTGGTTATATTCCGGGGCATTTTAGCAGCAACAGCGGTGATCGCTCCGTGGCGATCGATCGCCTAGTCTCGATCGGCGACGCAGCATCCCTGCAATCTCCCCTCGTTTTCACCGGCTTCGGCTCTCTTGTCCGCAATCTTTTCCGCTTAACAGACCTGTTGGATACAGCTTTAAAGCACAATTTGTTAACGGCAAATCACTTAAACCAAATTCGCGCCTACCAGAGCAATGTTTCAGTAACATGGCTATTTTCTAAAGGCATGATGGTTCCTACCGGGAGCAGTTTGCCACCCCAAAGAATTAATTCAATTCTCAATACCTTTTTCGGTATTCTGGCAGCACAAAAAATCGCCGTCGCCGAAACTTTTATTAAAGACAGAACCGACTGGCTAACGTTCAATCGACTGGCGATCGAAGCAGCCGGAAAAAACCCTTCTCTCCTACTGTGGATTTTAGATTTTGTCACCTTGGGGGATATTTGGCGCTGGCTGGGAAGTTACTTGAATTTTACTCTGCTGGCTTTGGCCAGTTTGCTGTTCGGATGGCTTCCCAGCTTCGCCCGCAGGGTACAGCCTTGGTTGGAGCCCCGGTATCCGGCTGTATGGCTGTGGCTGTTGGCTACCAGCTATGCTCTCACCTACGGCATGGGAAAGGGGAGAAAAGAGTGTTGAGTTTTGAGTGTGGACTCAAAACTAGCAACTTCAGTTCGCTATCGAAAACTCGGCAATTCAATTTCAGCTAGCGATCGACGTTTTTTAGAAGCCCGCAGCGGACTGGCAATCAAGCTCAGCCAGTCTGGTTGGGCGACTGCTGTAGGTTTTGCCACACTCGATCGCACTTCTTGAATGCCAAAGGTTTCAACAGAGTTCAAAATTTGAAAAGCCCTGGCCAATTCTTGGGCGTCCACTTTGGTAGCTGTTTCGGGTTCAGACTCAGCCATCGGCAGTTCAGGTTCCGCAACCGGTTCGGCCGAGTCAGTTGCCGGCTCATGAGGCTGGTAGGTTTCGGTCTCCTGTAATTGAATGGCGGATACTTGTGCTAATTTGTTGAGTTCTAGAGGGGCTGGGGATTCAGGCTCGATCGCCTCAACAGCAGCGGCTACCTCTGGAAGCTCTTCTGGTTCCGACCAAGGTTGGACAGGGGAAGCGTTGAAGGCTGGCGGCACCGGCATCTGAGAGCTTTTGACCGCCGCGAGCAAAGATTCTAATTGTGCGCTGGCGGTGTCCAGATTATTGTCAGGCGGCTCAATCCTCGGTGACTTTACCTGCGGCCTGTCCAAACTTCTTTCCAAGGCAGCTTTGAATTGCAGAGTGTGGCGCTGCTGGCGGTGCAAGCGGGCTCGCAATTCCCTGCAAATATTTTCTGTGGCTACTAACTGCTGTAACTGTTCGTTGTAGCGCTGCACAGTAGACGCACATTCTCGCTCAACAGTCGCTAGCCTGACTTGGCTGGTTGCCAACTGACTTCTTAAATTTTCGACTAAAATTTCTTGACTTTGGAGGGTTTGATGGGAAACTTCCACTTTGCCAAACAGCCGCGTCAATTGTTCTTGAGAATTTTCGAGTTCTGCAGTCCGCTGTTCTAGCAAAGTTTCGCGATTCTGCAAGGTTTTTTGGGACTCTTCAAGAGCTGTTTCTAGCTGGGCGATGCGCTGCAAAAGGTCGCGGTTGCATTCGTGCAGCGCTTGCATGAGGGTGACTGGGGTTGATCCTTTGCCCTTTGCCTGTTCGGCATTCCCAAGCATATTTTTTAGATTCTCTGAAATCGGGGGCGAGCCCGCCTCAGTCGGCTGTGTCAGAGATGGCAAATTTTTTGTTTCAGGTGTTGTGGGAATTGCATCTACGCTGATGGCGTTGGGAAAATCTACTGTTTGCCAGTCTTCTTCTGGCTGTTGGGGAACCGTTGCGGGAGTGTCTGTCGCATCGGGGGCGATCGGCTCAAAATCCCCAGTAGCAGCAAAATCTGACTGAAATGGTTCGGTATCGGATGGAACAGCAGGGTGCGGTTGGTGCTGATGGGCTCGAAGATCAGCTTCTGACATGGCTTTTTATCCCAATACTCACAGGGTCTCAGATACAGTCTATCCTTAGAGATTCTACAGAAGGAAGCCCCTAAGTGATAGTTTTGGGCTTTTTCCTATTTTTTCGGACAATAACCTCTGAATCGGGTGGCGCGATCGAACTACAACCCGAACTAAAATTAAGGCGTAAGATGGGCCTGTGAGTTTTTTGCCCAGAGTCCTATTAAAATAATTTTTCTCGATCTCTAACGCACTGTTTCGGTATCTCGGCGCTCGCCTAAGCTTTAACAACTGCACAATGTTTGTCAATGATTGCTGGAACTTCTGCCGGTGCAATGCGGCTGTAGCGAGTTTTGTCCGGCATCACAACTATATTTGGGCCAGCTTTACACTGTTTGAGACATCCGGTTCCCTGTACTGTCACTTTGTCTTCTAAACCGCGCGCATTCAAAGCATTTTCTAAAGCTTTACAGACTCCTCCAGCGCCCCGCTTCAGGCAGTCTGATTTTTGACATACTAATATTTTGGTTTGGGTTTTTGCCGGAGCTTTTACAGTTTGAGCTGCTGTGGCAGAGGTGAATTCGCTTTTGCCGATCGCGCGATCGTCGGATGTCAATACCGCAACAGGCCCATTGGTGGAGTCGAGCAGTTCTGGCGATCGGTCATTCTGACCCTGAGCCAGCTTGAGGCTGCGAGCTTTAAGTTTTATTTTACCGTTTTTCAAATTGAGTTCTTTCTCACCTACAACTTGAACTCTCAACCCCGGTGTCAAAATAGGCGATAGAAATGACCGCAATTCCTTGCAAAGTTTAACAAGATATTCTACTCCGCGATCGCTACTAATTCGCAAATATTTAAGTTTACACCCATCTTCAATAATCAGGCCGAGGATTTCTCCCTCTAAACTGAATTCGGAAACTTGCTTGCCAGATTTATACATTGTTATAACTCCTTTAAATCCGTTACATCCGTTACATCTTGTACGCTGCTCTTGGCCTAACTTCCTGCTTCCTTTAGCCCCTTTGCCAGCAGCATTCCAGCCACTGCACGAGTTCGCCCTTCGGGGCACTGACTTGCCTCAACACGCTCTTTAACTGAGCAGCTTGTTTGACAGTGTTGACTTTTGCCCGCAAAGGTTGGTCAACCGCACACCAGCAGGGAATTTCTAGTTCTTGCAAGCGTTTGTAAACTTGCCACCTATCTAGCCAACTAACTTGCACAATGTCACAAACTTCTAATTCTGGATCTGCTGGATTCATTTTTTGACAACAGTAATAATTTGCATTAATTTTTACCCTGACTGATAGCGGGCAGAAGTTCAAAGCTAGATTTCCGAAGAACCTCAAGGATTATCAACAGCCCTTCCTAAAAAATTTTGCCTTTTACCCTCTGCCTTCTGCCTTCAGAAGGTTCGCCCCACTTTCAGGAAGCGTTGAGAACGAGGATCTTTTTAAAGCATAACCCAACTGCTAATAATTCTCAATAGGTTTAGAAAAAAAATTTCCTACTCTATAAAATCTTCCACTATCGAGGCAGACGCTGCTTGACTGGTAAATTTACAGTGCTAGACTGACTCTATTGGCAACAAAACTGCCTATTGAGAGGAGAACACACATGGCTGAGACTCAGAGTGCATTGAGACCGTTTGGCCAGATAGCCGAAAACCCAGTTCTACTGGAACATTCAGTCACAGCACCGATTTGTGAAGGGATGAACGCGCTGCTGGCCAGTTTTCAGGCTCTATACCTGCAATATCAAAAACATCATTTTGTGGTGGAAGGGGCAGAATTTTACTCCTTGCACAAATTCTTTGAAGAAAGCTACGGAGAAGCTCAAGATAGCGTCCACGAGTTGGGCGAACGGTTAAACGGGTTGGGCGGCATACCGGCAGCTAGCTTTAGCAAGTTAGCCGAACTGTGCTGTTTTGAGCCGGAAGCCGACGGCGTATATTCCTGCCGCCAAATGCTGGAACACGATTTAATTGCTGAGCAAGCTATCCTCGGTTTGCTGCGGCGTCAAGCAGGACAAGCTGAAAGTTTGGGCGATCGAGCTACCCGCTACCTCTACGAAAAAATCCTGCTAAAAACAGAAGAGCGGGCTTATCACATTTCCCACTTCCTCGCCCCCGATACCTTAGTGCAGTTGAACTTGAACTAACAATTCTTCTTCTCCCTCTTCCTTAGCACACGTGGCACAGGCGTCTCGCCTGTGAATTTTGACAGTTCATTATCTTAGATCGAAAAAAAAGCGAGCAGTCACAAAACTGCTCGCTTTTTTTATACAAAGTGCGTTTACCCGCAGGGAATTAAGGCGCTAAAGCATTCCCACGCAACAAGCTACCAATGGTTTTCGCAGTAATCTTCATCTGAATGAAAGGATTAGCCGGTACCACGGTTTTATACAAGTAGCTATCGAATGTGAGCTTTTGCACATCGCGATCGGCACACATTTCCACAAAAGCTTCGCGGGTAGCGTCGGAACGGTAAAACACGCGCTGCAAAATGTCCAGAACTTTGTAAGTAATGCCGTAGGCTTTATCCCACCGCTTCAGGTAAATCTTAATTTCCTCTTCAGTAGGAATGCGCGCGCCTTTATTGGAAATCTCCACAATAGTTTCGGCACACATCCGGCCAGACTTGGCAGCAAAATAGATACCTTCGCCGGAAGACTTGGTAACGTAACCTGCAGCATCGCCTACGAGAGCAACTCGGCCGACAACCCGGCGGGGACGCGGATGTTCCGGGATGGGGTGAGCTTCCACTTTAATAATCTCACCGCCCATCAGTTTTTTGGCAGCGCGGGCGCGGATGCCTGCTTGCAGCTTTTTGATACTGGCTTGATTTACTTTCATCGTGCCGGTGCCGACGGCTACGTGGTCGTATTTGGGGAACACCCAAGCGTAGAAGTCGGTAGATACGTCATCGCCGACGTACATTTCGGCTAAGTCGTGGTAGTAAGCCATTTTATCTTCTGGCAGGCGGATGCGCTCTTGGAAGGCGATCGCATAATTGTAATCACCAGCGTCGATCGCCTTTGCTACGCGAGAGTTAGCACCGTCAGCCCCAATTACCAAATCGACTTTCAGAGTTTTCTGAATTCCCATTGCGCTGCCGTCGGAGTGGTCGGCATAGTGGAGAGTGTAGGGGTCTGTATTGTTGCCGGGAATTTCTAATTTGTGAACGGTGCCGTTAATTAGTTTTGCACCCAACGAAGCGGCGCGATCGCGCATGAAGCCATCGAGCACTTCGCGGCGGCACATACCGATGTATTCGTGTGCGTTTTCAATATTGATGTCCACCTCGACGTTGGAGGGGGAGATCATTTTCATTTTTCTGACTTGGCGGTCAATAATACTTTGCGGCAAGTCAAATTCGCTGACCATGCACAGGGGAATCGCCCCACCGCAGGGTTTGGCGTTGTCTAATTTACGCTCGAATAGGTATGTTTCGATGCCTGCTTTTACCAATGTTTCGGCGGCGGAAGAACCCGCAGGGCCTGAACCTACTACTGCAACCCTTAGTGTCAAAGCTTTTCTCTCCAGTTTTTTTCTATAGGCATTACTCAGGTGTGATGGTATCACGGACTTGGGATGAGGTGGCGTGAAGCAGGGGAGATTTCAATGAAATGAAACAGAGCTTAACAGTTCGATACGAAAATCGGGTTTGGGGCGATGGTTCGGGCGCAGGGAATTGTTGAGCTGTTGGTTGTAGTTTTTAGCAGGAAGGAAATATCTAACGTATGGGAAACCTATGCAAACGCCTATCTTTGATGCAGCCCTCCGACACTTAGCTGTAGCTTCTATTAGCGGATACCAGAAACACATCTCGCCGATAAAAGGGTTTTCCTGCGCTCACCGAGTGCTGTACGGGGGGGAGTCTTGCTCGCAGTATATCAAGGGCGCGATCGCCAAATTGGGTTTGTTTGGGGCGATCAAAGCATCGCGCCGCCGGTTTGCGGCTTGCAAACGCGCGAATCACATCTTGAAAGTCCGGTTTAGCAGTGAATCTGGCTGTGAAGACTCCAATTTCGAGGGTAACGATGAACCAAAATCCGATCGACCAAAATCTCAGGGGGAAACTCCTCGCAGAAGCTCTCAGGGTGAAAATTACTGTATTGAAGGGCTAGATTGTGGAATCTCGGAATGTATTTCGGGACTCGATTGTAGCGGCGCGGATTGTTCGGGACTCGATTGTGGCAGCGCGGATTGTTCGGGGCTCGATTGTCGTGGCGCGGATTGTTCGGGGCTCGATTGTAGCGGCGCGGATTGTTGTGGACTCGATTGTGGCAGCGCGGATTGTGGCAGTTGTTTCTAGTTTTACTCCCCAGCCGCTCTCCAAATAGGTAAATTTTTTTTACTAAATGTAGGGGAATTTTCAGAGGGTGCGATCGCGCTTGTCGATCGAACTCGGTGCAATTACGTTACATTTAAGTTACGTTAAGCTCCTATATAAAATTTCAAATTGCTATGCTAGGTAATTTTCAACAAAGCAACCTGCGGATTGAGCTTGAAGCTTCCGAAACAGCGATTAGAGACAGCTTGTTGCGTCCAACTCAATTGCAGCAGTGGCTGTGGCCGCAGCAGTTGTCTAGCGGTTTGCCGGAAGAATTTGCTCAAGGTTTGACCTTTACAAGTTGGCTGGGCCCCGTGGCAGTTCAGCATCACGTTGATATTGTTGAGCACAATTGTCTGCGGCTGTTATTGAGTCAGGGAATTGACGGATTTCACGAGTGGTATTGGGGCGATGGTTGGGTGCAGTCTCGGTTGGAGGGAGTGTCGCTGCTGCCACTGAATTTGGGGCAAACTGCTAGTTTACTTCGGCTGCGGGAGTTTGTAGCCGGCAAGGGTAAGCGGAACTAGATCAATGACTCTCCAAAATCATGAGAACAAAGTCTGGTAGTTCTGCATAGCAACGAAAAATTCTCAATCCTTTTAGGGATAAAGAAGCGTTGTAATGATGAATAAAATACCACAAGGCTCCCACACGATTGGATATCTTTTTAGATTAGGAAAGACTCTTTCTTACAACAATAGCGAGATATCCTGTACATCAGGGAGTTCTTGCATCTTTCGATATCAGAAGTTTTGCCCGTATCTTTCCTCACAGATTTGTGTCGCTGGCGAGGCAAAACTTTTTTATATGCGACCAAAAAATCTGTATAATAGACGGCACATTGTCTGTAAACTCCTGGGAGGGAATCCCAAAAACCTTTAGCACCCATTTCAACTCGACTTCCTATATATAGCCATCCTAAATCATTTGTGAATTTTTTACTCCCTATCCTTACGAAGGGGATGGTTGGGGTTGGGTAAAAAAATTACGACTCATGTAGGATTGCTATAAACCCCTCTAATTTCTTTGGGTAAGGCATCAATTGGCAGCTATTTTCATTGCTTGTTAGCCTTATTGTCTACCAACTACTACATTTCATCATCTTGGATCGTTAGCTTGCCTGGTTTTTTTGACTTTACTTGAACTTTCCGGGGGACTGATGCTAATTGTTGAAAAACACATAGTATTGGAACTAGCGGGGGGATACCCTCGTAACTTTGACAATCGCGAGTCCAGAGATTGTTTCTAATAAAAGCTGATCTCTCAATTTTTTTGTTTCTTCTGAAATCCTTTGATGTCTGGGCTTTTAACCAAACTGCCTGTGACAATATATACATTTAAAGTTTTGCTGAGCGCTGGGGGTGGAAAAATTTTTAAAGATGTTTGGAGAACCGAAAGTGGGACAATTCATGGATTTGAGAATTAACAAGGGTTAGATACGTCGCATTATAACTTCTTACCCTTCCTCTGCCAGACCACCTGAAAGCCACTTCGCTGCCGAAAAACTAAGAGTGTGTTATAAAAACATAATTTGTTCCTTTCTAAAGCGCTATTTTCGACACAACGAACCCGGGGTGTTTTGACTGGACGTTAATTTTTACCAAAAAAATAAATATGCTCTCCATTCCAGGCATTGCCGTCCAGAAGTTGCTTTACGAAAGTGCCAACTCTCTGGTGTACCGGGCGATTCGGGAAGCGGATCACCAACCGCTCATCCTCAAACTGCTCAAAGAAAGCTACCCCACACCTCAAGAATTATTACGCTACCGCACCGAATACCGCATCACCCGAGAGCTGAAAGAGGTGGGAGTCGTGCAAGTGTATGACTTGCAAAAATACCAAAACAGCCTCGTGATTTTTGTGGAGGACTTTGGCGGGGAATCCTTGAAAATATGGATGCAGCAGCGAAAGTTTAGCCTCAAGGAATTTCTGCAAATGGCGATCGCCACTACTGAAACTTTAGGGCAAATTCATAGCGCCAATATTATCCACAAAGATATTAACCCTTCTAATATAGTATTCAATCCAGCGACCGGACAGATCAAAATTATCGACTTTGGCATTTCCACTCAGCTAACGCGAGAAATGCCAACCCTGAAAAATCCCAACGTTTTAGAAGGAACCCTCGCTTACATCTCGCCGGAACAAACTGGTAGGATGAATCGCTCTATCGATTACCGCACGGACTTTTACTCGCTCGGCGTCACCTTCTACGAATTGCTGACAGGAAAACTGCCTTTTGAGACAGAAGATGCTTTAGAGCTAGTTCACTGCCACATTGCCAGACAGCCAGTTCCACCGCACGAAATCGAACCAGAAATCCCCCTAACTGTGTCTCAAATTGTCAGCAAGCTGATGGCTAAAAATGCGGAAAATCGCTATCAAACTGCATTGGGTCTTAAGCAGGACTTAGAAATGTGTCTGGTTCAATTACAACAAACGGACAGCATAGAAGAATTTGACTTGGGAACGCTGGATCTTACAGACCATTTCTTGATACCCGAAAAGTTATACGGCAGAGAAACTGAAGTTGATAATCTATTAAAAGCTTTTGAAAGAGTTCGTAATGCTAGTGCCGAAATGATGCTAGTAGCTGGCTTATCGGGCATTGGTAAAACCGCAGTAGTGAACGAAGTCCACAAGCCGATCGCCCGACAGCGTGGCTATTTTATCAAAGGCAAATACGACCAATTTCAACGCAATATTCCCTTTTCGGCATTTGTGCAAGCATTTCGGGAATTGATGGGACAATTATTATCAGAAAGTGACGCTCAGTTACACAGATGGAAAACCCTGATCCTCACAGCAGTAGGCGAGAGTGGGCAAGTCTTGATTGACGTAATTCCTGAATTAGAACACATCATTGGCGCTCAACGTCCTGCACTAGAATTGTCGGGTAGTGCCGCCCAAAATCGCTTCAATCTGCTAATGCAGAAATTTGTGCAAGTATTTACCCAAGCAGAACATCCCTTAGTGATGTTTTTGGACGATTTGCAGTGGGCAGATTCAGCATCTTTGAAGTTATTACAACTATTGATGGAAGATACGGGGCATCTGTTGGTATTGGGTGCTTATCGGGATAATGAGGTATCACCGGCTCATCCGTTTATGTTGACTGTGGATGAGATTGTGAAGTCAGGGGCAGTGGTGAATACGCTTACCCTGCAACCGTTGAGTTTAGCTGATCTCAATCAGTTGGTAGCAGATACGCTGATTTGCGATTTATCTTTAGCCGCCCCCCTGACAGAATTGGTTTATCAAAAAACCCAAGGTAATCCCTTTTTCTCGGCTCAATTCCTCAAGGCGTTACATGAAGATGGTCAAATTATTTTTAACCCCCCTCAATCTCCTCTTAGTAAGGGGGGCAGCAAAGGGGGGTGGCAGTGCGATATTAATCAAGTTAAATTTGCCGACGCCTCGGATGTGGTGGAGTTTATGGCGGCGCAATTGCAGAAGTTGCCTGCCGAAACTCAGGATGTTCTCAAACTTGCCGCGTGCATTGGGGCGCAGTTTGATTTAGAGACATTGGCAGTAGTCAGCGAAGAATTACCAGAACAAACGGAATCAGCGCTGTGGAAAGCCTTGCAAGAAGGACTCATTTTAGTGATTTCAGAAGGCTATAACTTCATTAAAGCAGATGCTCAATCCCCGAATCAGTCTATTGCTAATCCCACTTATAAGTTCCTGCACGATCGCGTCCAGCAAGCGGCTTATTCATTGATTCCTGACGACCAAAAACAAGCCACCCATCTGAGAATCGGACAGTTACTGCTACAAAGTTCTTCCGAGATAGAAACAGAAGAAAAAATATTTGATATTGTGGGGCATTTAAATCAAGGAATTGAGTTAATCCATCAATTAAGTGAACGCTCAGCCTTAGCCCTACTCAACTTAGAAGCTGGACGTAAGGCTAGAAATTCTACCGCCTACACTGCGGCAAATATCTATCTACAAACGGGAATTGAGCTACTGACACCTCAATGCTGGCAAACTCAATATGAATTGGCGCTAAATCTTTATGTTGCTGCTGCTGAAATTGCCTATTTGAATGGTGACTTTGATGGTATGGAACAGATGGCAGCACTGGTTTTGCAAGAAGCCCAAACAATTTTAGATCGAGTTAAAATTTACGAAATTAAAATTGCCGCTCAGACAGCCCAGAGCAAGGTGTTAGAAACGATCGCAGTAGCAAGAGACGCACTCTTACAATTGGGGATTGAACTTCCTGCCGAACCTGATGAAGCCAAGATTGGCAAAGCGCTACAAGCCCTTGCGGCCCTCCTCGGCGGCAGAAAGATTGAGGAATTGGTTGACCTACCTCTGATGACAAATCCACAGACTCAGGCAGCTATGCAACTGTCTGGTATGTTGTTTCCACCCATTTTCCAGGGAATGCCCGGTTTGCTGCCCCTGCTGAGCTCCACGATGGTGAGTTTATCGCTCTCCTTTGGGAATGCACCCGCATCGACGGTGGGTTATGCGATGCACGGGATGGTTTTCTGTGCCTTTTTCCAAGAGGTGGAAACGGGCTATGGCTTTGGGCAATTGGCACTTTCATTGCTGGATAGGTTGAATGTACCCGAATTCAAGTCCACAGTTCTACTTTTGTTTGGTGGCTGGATTCAGCATCGCCAAGAATCTCTTTTGGCAACGATACCGACGCTGAAAGAGGGCTATAGGTTTGGTATGGAAACAGGCGACTTTGTAGACGCTGGCTACAACATATATATTTGCTTTTATACTCATTTATTCGCTGGTGTAGAACTAGAAACTTGGGAACCAGAAATAGCAAGTTATAGGGCGGTAATGGCGCAGTTGAAACAATATTCTGCGCGGATTTATTTGGATATGATTCAGCAGACGGTGCAAAACTTGAGGGAAACCCATACTCGGCCGGATTTGTTAATAGGATCTGCCTACGATGAAACGGTGATGATTCCCAAGCACTATCAGGATAATGAATTTACGGCGATCGCCTGTGCCTGCATCTTCAAACTGCTGCTTGCTTACTGCTATGGCAATTACACGGCTGCCCTAGACCATATTTCCCAAGTCAAACAGTATTTGATGGGAGTATCGGGATCGGCTTTTGTTCCCATTTTTCATTTTTATGCCGCCCTGACGCACCTGGCACTTTTTCCCACACAGCCAGCAATTGATCAAACTGACATTATTGCCTTAGTGGAAACCCATCAAAGCACGCTGCAACAGTGGGTGCAAAATGCTCCGATGAATTATCTGCATAAATGGTATTTAGTGGAAGCAGAACGGCAACGGGTGTTGGGCAATAAAGCCGAGGCGATTGAAATGTACGATCGCGCAATTGAAGGAGCCAAAGAAAACAAATATGTTAATGACGAAGCCCTGGCCAACGAACTAGCAGCCAAATTCTACGGGGAATGGGGCAAAACAAAAGTTGCTCAAGCCTACATATTTGAGGCGTATTATTGTTATGTTGAATGGGGAGCCACTGCTAAGGTAACAGATTTAGAAACGCGATATCCCCAATTATTCGCGGTAACTCAACCTGGAAGGAACAACACTCAAACTACCGTAGCAATGACAACAACTGGTTCGGGGAATCACCTAGATATCAGCGCAGTTATGAAGGCTTCTCATGCGATTTCTGGAGAAATCATGCTAGATAAGCTACTGTCTAGCTTGATGAAAATTTTGATAGAAAATGCAGGGGCGCAACGAGGCTATCTGATTTTGGTAAGCCAGGGACAACTGTTCATTGAAGCTGAAGGGACAATCGATGACGAACTCGTCACCGTGTTGCAGTCAATCCCCGTTGAAACCTGTCAAGAACTTTCCTCTGCAATTGTCAATTATGTGAGCCGCACTCAAGAAAGCGTTGTACTAGATGATGCTGCCCGATCGGGACAATTTACCAACGACCGCCACATCCGAAAGCATCAGCCCAAATCAATTTTATGTGTGCCGCTGATTAATCAATCTCAAATCATTAGTATTGTTTACCTAGAAAACAATTTGACAGCGGGAGCTTTTACCCCAGAAAGAGTGGAAATATTAAAAGTTTTATCTGGACAAGCGGCGATATCGATTCAAAATTCTAAGCTTTATACAGAAGTCCGCGAAAATGAAAGCAGGCTGGCTCAACTAAACAAAGCTTACGAGCGCTTCATCCCCCATCAATTCCTCCAGTTTTTAGAGAAATCAAGCATCATTGATGTGGAATTGGGCGACCAAGTGCAGTTAGAAATGTCGGTGTTGTTTTCCGACATTCGCGACTTCACCACGCTTTCGGAAACTATGACGCCGGAGGATAATTTCAAATTTATCAATTCTTATCTTTCTCGCATGGAACCCGTGATTAATCAAAATAAGGGGTTTATTGATAAATATATTGGCGATGCGATTATGGCGCTATTTAGCGGCGAGGCGGATAATGCGGTGAAAGCGGGAATTGCGATGCTGCACCGTCTCGCTGAATACAATGAATACTGCGCTAACGCTGGCTGTGCGCCGATTCAGATTGGAATTGGGATTAATACGGGTTCTTTGATGCTGGGAACTGTGGGAGGACCAAATCGCATGGATGGGACAGTAATTAGTGATGCGGTTAATTTAGCTTCTCGCGTGGAAAGTTTGACAAAAAATTATGGCGTTTCGCTGTTAATTACTCAGCCAACTTATGCGCGCCTGAAAAATCCATCTCAGTACGCAATCCGCACTCTAGACACGGTAAAAGTGAAGGGAAAATCTGAAGCTGTGACGATTTATGAGGTGTTTGATGCTGATCCGCCAGAAATTAAACAGGGCAAATTAGCTACGCTGGAATTGTTTGTAGAAGCTAGGGCACTTTACTCGGAAGGGAAGTTATTTGAAGCGGCGCGGCTGTTTGCCGAGTGTTGGCGTCAGAATCCGGGCGATCGCGTGGCTAAAATGTACTGGGAACGCTGTGAGTCTGCATTGGTGACTCGCACAAAAATCAAAGACAGGCTACACAATTTAAATTAAGCGGTTGCTATACCTGAAAATCACAGCAAAAGTGCGATCGACTGTTGACGCACCATACCAACTAGGCGATCGAAATCGGGGCTACCACAAAGTATTTGCAGGCTGCTACCGGAAAAACTCAACATTTGTTACAAAAACAAAATTTTTTCCTTTCTAACGCGCTATGCTCTAGACAAAGCTGGTGCGTTTTGAGTTAGCTTTAATTTTTACTATAAAAACCAATATGCTCTCTATTCCAGGCGTTGCTGTCCAGACGCTGCTTTACGAAAGTGTCAACTCTCTGGTTTACCGGGCGATTCGGGAAGCGGATAACCAGCCAATTATTCTCAAACTCCTCAAAGAAAGCTACCCCACACCTCAAGAATTGGTGCGCTACCGCACCGAATACCGCATCACCCAAGAGCTGAAAGAGGCGGGAGTCATACAAGTTTATGACTTGCAAAAATACCAAAACAGCCTCGTGATGTTTGTGGAGGACTTTGGCGGCGAATCCTTGACAATTTGGATGCAGCAGCGCAAGTTTACTCTGGAGGAATTTTTGCAAATTGCGATCGCCACCACGGAAGCATTAGGGCAAATTCACAGCGCCAATATTATCCACAAACAGATTAACCCTTCTAATATTGTTTACAACCCGGAAACGGAACAATTAAAAATTATTGACTTTGGTATTTCCACTCAGCTAAGCCGAGAAACACCGATACTGAAAAACCCCGGCATTCTGGAAGGAACCCTTGCTTACATCTCACCAGAACAAACTGGCAGAATGAATCGCTCTGTCGATTATCGAGCTGATTTTTACTCCCTCGGCGTCACCTTCTACGAATTGCTGACAGGAAAATTGCCTTTTGAGACAGAAGATGCTTTAGAGCTAGTTCACTGCCATATTGCCAGACAATCAGTTCCTGCACACGAAATCGAGCCAGAAATTTCCCTAATTGTGTCTCAAATTGTCCGCAAGCTGATGGCCAAAAATGCGGAAAACCGTTATCAAACTGCCTTGGGAATCAAGCAGGATTTAGAAACTTGTCTTTTTAAATTCCAAGCAACAGGTAATATTGAGATGTTTGCCTTGGGAACACGGGATATTACCGACCGTTTCCTGATTTCTGAAAGGTTATACGGCAGGGAAACTGAAGTTTTCAATCTATTAAATGCCTTTGAACGAGTTAGTACAGGTAGCGCCGAAATGATGCTAGTAGCTGGCTTCTCTGGGATTGGTAAAACCGCAGTAGTGAACGAAGTCCACAAGCCGATCGCCAGACAGCGTGGCTATTTTATCAAAGGTAAATATGACCAATTTCAACGCAATATTCCTTTCTCAGCATTTGTGCAAGCATTTCGGGAATTAATGGGACAATTGTTATCAGAAAGTGACGCTCAGTTACACAGATGGAAAACCCTGATCCTCACCGAAGTAGGCGAGAGTGGGCAAGTCTTGATTGACGTAATTCCTGAATTAGAACACATCATTGGCGCTCAACCGGCTGCACTAGAATTGTCCGGGAGTGCGGCCCAAAATCGCTTCAATCTGCTGATGCAGAAATTTGTGCAAGTATTTACCCAAGCAGAACATCCCTTAGTGATGTTTCTGGACGATTTGCAGTGGGCGGATTCGGCATCGCTGAAATTGCTACAACTGTTGATGGAGGATACGGGACATCTGTTGGTATTGGGTGCTTATCGAGATAATGAGGTATCATCGGCTCATCCGTTTATGTTGACTGTAGATGAGATTGTGAAGTCGGGAGCCACTGTGAATACGATTACCCTGCAACCGTTGAGTTTAGCAGATATCAATCAGTTGGTAGCAGATACGCTGATTTGCGATTTATCCTTGGCCGGGCCCTTGACAGAATTGGTTTATCAAAAAACCCAAGGAAATCCTTTTTTCTCAACTCAATTCCTCAAAGCCTTGTATGAAGATGGTCAAATTATTTTTGACTGGAATGTACGGCATTGGCAGTGCGATATTGCTCAAGCTAGACTTGCCCATGCCTCGGATGTGGTGGAGTTGATGGCGGTGCAATTGCAGAAGTTGCCTGCCGAAAGTCAGGATGTTCTCAAACTGGCGGCTTGCATAGGGGCGCAGTTTGATTTAGAGACATTGGCAGTAGTTAGCGAAGAATTACCAGAACAAACTGCATCATCACTCTGGAGAGCATTGCAAGAAGGACTCATTTTAGTGATTGCAGAAGGCTATAAATGCTTCCCTCAAACAGATGCTCAATTCCCTCCTGGGTCTGTTGCTAATCCAACTTATAAGTTTCTGCACGATCGCGTCCAGCAAGCAGCTTATTCCCTAATACCCGAAAACAAAAAAAAAGCCACTCATCTCAAAATTGGACAGTTACTACTACACAAATATTCGGACATAGAAAGAGAGGAAAAACTGTTTGATATGGTGGGGCATTTAAATCAAGGAATTGAGTTAATCAATCACTTAAGTGAACGAGAAGCCTTAGCCCAACTAAATTTAGAAGCGGGAGGTAAGGCAAGAAGTTCTACCGCCTACACAGCAGCTAGAGTTTATCTGCAAATAGGCATTCAATTACTAACAGCCAACTGTTGGCAAAGCCAGTATGAATTAACCCTAAAACTCTATGTTGCTGCCGCTGAAGTCGCCTATTTGAATGCAGACTTTGATGGCATGGAACAGATGGCAGCACGGGTGTTACAGAATGCACAGACAATCTTAGACAAAATCAAAATTTACGAAATTCAAATCGTCGCACAGACAGCACAGAGTAAGACATTAGAAGCCATTGCAGTAGCTAGAGATGCACTCTGGCAATTGGGGGTTGAACTCCCCACTGAAGCTGACGAAACCTTGATTGGTAAAGCACTACAGAGCCTTGCGGAGCAACTAAGCGGCAGAAAAATTGAGGAACTAATCGATCTCCCTGTGATGAGTGATCCTCAGACTCAGGCAGCTATGCCAATATTAGCCATGTTATTTGCACCCATTCTCCAGGGAATTCCCGGCTTAGTACCCCTACTTAGCTCCACCATGGTAAGTTTATCGCTCTCCTTTGGGAATGCACCCGCATCAACAGTAGGCTATGCGATTCACGGGCTTGTATTAAGTGCCTTTTTGGGAGAGGCAAAAACGGGTTATAGCTTTGGTAAATTGGCACTCTCATTGCTCGATCGGGTCAATGCACGAGAATTTAAGTGCATTACTCATAATATGTTTGGGGCATTTATTCAGCATCATCAAAATGCTATGAGGGCAGGGATACCAACCCTGAAAGAGGGCTTTATGGCTGGCATGGAAACTGGCGATTTTCTTAACGCTGGCTACAACATAGCTACTTACAGCTACATCAACTTTTACGGTGGGGTAGAACTGGATACTTGGGAACCGGAACTGGCTGTCTACAGTGCTACCTTGGCTCAGGTGAAGCAATATTCGGCTCGGACTTATTTGCATATGGAGCGGCAGATGTTGCATAACTTGAGGGAAGTTCGTACTCTGTCGGATTGCTTAATCGGCGAAGCCTATGACGAAACGGTGATGATTCCTAAGCACTATCAGGATCGTGAATTCAGTGCGATCGCCCTTATCTACGTCTACAAACTACTGCTTGCCTATTCCTTTGGTAATTATCCGGCTGCTCTAAACTACATTAGCTCAGCCAAAGAGTGTGTGATGGCATTATCAGGATTGGTTCACGTGCCCATTTTCCATTTCTATGCAGCCCTGACGCATCTGGCGCTTTTACCCACACACCTTGAAACCGAGCAAGCTGATATTCTTGCCTCTGTGGAAACCCATCAAACGACTCTACAACAGTGGGCGCAAAATGCTCCTATGAATCATCTGCATAAGTGGTATTTGGTTGAAGCCGAAAAACATCGAGTTTTGGGTAATAAAGCTGAGGCGATTGAAATGTACGATCGCGCCATCTCCCTCGCTAAAGAAAATCAATTTCTCAACGAAGAAGCATTAGCTAATGAACTCGCAGCCAAATTTTACCTAGAATGGGATAAAGAAAAATTTGCCCAACTCTACATGATTGAGGCGTATTATTGTTATATCCAATGGGGAGCCACTGCTAAGGTAACGGATTTAGAGACGCGATATCCACAGTTATTAAAACCAATACAAGGGAAAAATAAAAACACTAAAACTACGGCAATAGTGACGACAACTGGTTCGTCGGAATCTAACTTAGATATCACCACAGTCATGAAAGCTACGAGTGCGATTTCCGGCGAAATCTTACTAGATAACCTACTGTCCAGCTTGATAAAAATTTTGATGGAAAGTGCAGGGGCGCAAAGAGGATATCTGATTTTGTCCAGCCAAGAAAAGCTGTTAATTGAAGCTGAAGGAACAATAAATTCCCAACAAGTCACCGTGTTGCAGTCAATCCCCGTTGAAGATTGTCAAGAACTTTCCTCCGCAATTGTTAATTATGTCGCCCGCACTCAAGAAAGCGTGGTACTAGATGATGCTGGCAGAGAGGGGCAATTTACCAACGAACCCTACATCCACAAGCATCAGCCCAAATCAATTTTATGCGTGCCGCTGATTAACCAAGCTCAAATCGTCAGTATTGTTTACCTAGAAAACAATCTAACAGCCGGAGCTTTTACGCCAGAAAGAGTGGAACTATTAAAAGTTTTATCCGCACAAGCGGCGATCTCGATCCAAAATTCTAAGCTTTATACAGAAGTCCGCGAAAGTGAGAACAGACTCGCTCAATTTTTAGAAGCAATTCCAGTGGGGGTGTCAGTGCTGGATGCTTCTGGAAAATTTTACTATAGTAATCGCGTTGCTATTCAATTAGTAGGTAAAGAAGTTATTTGCAACGTCTCCAGCGAACAAAAATCCGAGGTGTATCAAGTGTATAAAGCGGGTACAGATCAGGAATATTCCTCTGCAGAATTGCCAATTGTGCGAGCGCTGAGCGGCGAAAGTGCCACCGCTGAGGATATGGAAATTCACCAAGGTAATAAGATTATTCCGATCGAGGCTTGGGCTACTCCCATCTATGATGAAAAGGACAACATTTCTTATGCAATTGTAGCCTTTCAAGATATCACGGAGCGCAAAAAAGCAGAAACTGAGCAAATAAGGTTTACCAATGAACTATTCCAACTAAACAAAGCTTACGAGCGTTTCGTCCCCAATCAATTCCTCCATTTTTTAGAGAAACCAAGCATTGTCGATGTCGAATTGGGCGACCAAGTGCAGTTAGAAATGTCGGTGCTATTTTCCGACATTCGCGACTTCACCACGCTTTCGGAAAGTATGACTCCAGAGGACAATTTTCATTTTATTAATGCTTATTTATCTCGGATGGAATCGGCGATTATTGAAAATAATGGCTTTATTGATAAATATATTGGTGATGCGATTATGGCGCTATTTAGCGGCGAGGCTGATAATGCAGTAAACGCTAGTATTGCCATGCTGCATCAACTTCAAGTATACAATCAAGACCGCATAAATTCTGGTTATGCCCCGATTAAGATTGGGATTGGCATTAATACTGGGAATTTAATGTTAGGCACGGTGGGCGGGCAAAATCGCATGGATACGACGGTAATTAGTGATGCGGTGAATTTAGCTTCTCGTGTGGAAGGATTAACAAAAACTTATGGTGTTGCTTTACTGATTACAGAGCAGACTTTTAACAAATTAGCTAATCCTAGCAACTATGCTATGCGGATGATTGCTCAAGTTAGTGTTAAGGGAAAAGTAAGCTTATCTACAATTTATGAAGTTTTTGAGGCAGATATTCCTGAAACAAAGCGAGGTAAATTAACAACAAAAAAATTATTTGATCGAGGTTTGAGCTTATACCGTCAACAAAAATTTATTGAAGCTACAGAATTTTTTGTTCAATGTTTAAGCTTTTGCCCTTCCGATCAAGTTGCTCAAATTTATTTGGAGTGGTGTGAACAAAAAACTATCCGTTTAAACATCGAGCTATTAGAAAGAACTTTAGCATTAATTAAGCCTAAATCTGACGAATTTGTAAGTAATTTTTATGAAATACTTTTTGATAGTTCTTCTCAGATAAAAGCTCTTTTTATGAATACAAGAATGGCACAACAAAAAGAAAAGCTTTGGCAAAGCTTAGAAATAATTATTGAAAATTTACGGAAACCTAAGCTAATTAATGTTTTTGCTAAAGGATTAGGTGCAACTCATGCCAAATATGGCGTTTCAGTAGAACATTTTCCTGTTGTGGGCAATGCGCTCATTCAATCCCTGAAAGCGCAGATGGGTTTAGAGTGGACACCTGAAACTGAAAAAGCTTGGGTAGAGGCTTATACAATTATTCAGTCAGCTATGATTGATGGCATGGGAGTTATGTGACCTGGATCATTTGTTTGATGCTGACCCGCTAGAAATCAAAACGGGCAAGTTAGCTACGCTGGAATTTTTTGCAAAAGCTTTGGCGATTTACTCGGAAGGGAAATTATTGGAAGCGGCGCGGCTGTTTGCCGAGTGTTGGCGTCAGAATCAGAGCGATGCCGTCGCTAAAATTTATTGGGAACGCTGTCAGTCTACTTTAAGAAATCGCACAAAAATCAAAAATCGGCCATACAATTTAGATTAATCATAAAAGTCCAAAGCTCGATCGCTACATTCTTTGAGGGGGATCTCATCTTCATTTTTCACGAGTGGTATTGGGGCGACGGTTGGGTGCAGTCTCGGTTGGAGGGAGTGTCGCTGCTAACGCTGAATTTGGGGCAAACGGCTAGTTTGTTGCGGCTGCGGGAGCTTTTGGCGGGTAAGTATAAAGGCTCAGAGTGATGTGAAGCCCGATCGCACTTATTTTCTCTCAAAGTCTCATTCTTCACATTGACCGATTTTGCCTGTTAATGTGTAGTGCATCGCCTTAAATTTTACCCCCTCTTTACTCCCTACATCTTTCAATTTCCCTAACTAACTCGATGCCAAATTACCTCACACTATTGACATAACTTTCCTCACATCTCTATTAATAATTCGTAAATAGCTAGGTCTGAAGGAACACAACGCTCGACAAAAATAATTATCTCTGAAGATAGAAGAACCCAAAATTAAACACCGCTAATCTATAAAACTAAGAGAGAGAAAAAAACTACTTAAAAATTGATTGATATAAGGAATTTTTAAGTAGAGCTTAAGATAAAAAAAGGAAATTTATGGTACTGAGTATTATTGTTCACGGTGGAGCAAAAACCATCTCAGAAGACAAGGTTGCAGCCAACAATGCAGGCTGTACCGCAGCAGCAGAAGCTGGTTGGGCAGTGCTCACAAGGGGAGGTACGGCAGCAGAAGCTGTTGAGGCAGCTATCCGGGTTCTAGAAGCTGATCAGACATTTAACGCAGGCTTTGGATCGGTTCTCAACAACCAGGGAGAGGTAGAGCTAGACGCAGCGATCATGGAAGGCGGTTCCTTAGCTTGGGGAGCCCTCGCAAATGTTCAAGGCGTGCGCCATCCCATCTCAGTGGCGCGAAAGATTATGGATAAAAAACCCATGTTCTTAGTAGCGGATCACGCAGAACATTTTGCAGCAGAAAGTGGAGCCGAGATGTGTACAAAAGAAGACTTAATCGCGGATGAGCAAGAGGAAGAGTGGGAGGAGGAAAAAGAAGTTATTGACCGTCCCAATACCGTTGGTTGTGTAGCTTTGGATAGTAGTGGCACTTTAGTTGCCGGTACCTCAACAGGCGGGACTATGAATAAGCCCGCCGGTCGCGTCGGCGACAGCGCCATTATTGGCTCAGGCTTGTTTGCTGAAAATGAACAGGGCGCTTGCTCGACCACAGGCGATGGCGAGTCCATTATGCCAGTAGTTCTAGCTAAGAGGGCGATCGACATTCTAGCGTCCGGCAAGCACCCAGACGAAGCAGCGAAGATGGCAATTGAGACTCTGGCATCTAAGGTGGCAGGAGAAGCTGGGTGCGTCATCATAGACCCTCAAGGGCGGGTTGGCTGGGCGCATAATTCAACGGACATGGCTTGTGCTTATAGAACCTCAGAAATGGACAAGGTGGCTGTGTTCACTAAGAAAAAACAACTCGTCCATCGTTGAAATTATTGAGATTGCATTCTCTCTAGTTAGAGAGAGTTAAAATTCCGCAACTAATATCTTCTTTCCTAGGTATTAAGTAGCTGGACATCAATAAACTTTTTTTCAATTTGTAGGGCGGGCATTGCCCACCCTACTTTTAATTGTGTCGAGCTATTTAGTGGCCTGGAAAACAGTTCAATTCAAACTCGACTTGGATGTTTCTATGAACTCAACATATGACTTTCCTTACTTTCAGGGTAATTCTCTTTCCGATTTGTTTGCTCCAGACATCACAGATGCACGTTATGCGTTCATTTTAAATTACCCTGCAACTGCCAGTTGGGCTGCTTATCCCAACAGGCAAAAATACTTTATTCAAGATGGCAGCAGTGAAGCCACCAAAACTTCTTTCGACAAGATTGGCCAGAAGGAACCTTGGAAAAATCTGGCTGTGTTAGGCGATGCCATCCCAGGGATTATAATTAATCAGCCGCCGAACTCGCTGATGGACTATTGGCGGGAGCATTTGGGCTTCAGCAACAGCAGTATGGAGATGATAGACTGCTCAACTTATCTCGAAGAGCTCAGCGTAAGCGATCGCTTTGACAAACTCCTCAGTCTATTTCCCTTCGACAATCTCAAACCAGAAAAACACGCCGTCCATCCCGACATCCACTACCACTTACTCAGCAAAGCAACGCTAGCAGAATTAGGGGTGCAATGTCCGAAATACCAAACCTACAATCTGCACGAAGTCAATCTCGAAAGCATTCAGTTACCAGAGCAATTCCCCTACTTGATTAAAACATCCCACGGACTTTCTGGAGAAGGCACTTATATTATCAAAAGTGCCAGCGATCTGAACTACTGCTTGCAGGAAGTGAGGAAATATCTCGATATTAAGTTGGTGGATACGATTATTGTCTCGGAATTCGTCAAGAATGAAGTGCAGAACTATTGCGTGCAGTTCTATGTCAGCAAAACAGGAAATATCAGGCTCATCGGCACTACCAGCCAACTTGTCACCCCACAGGGCAGCTATTTAGGCGGACTAATTCACTACCGCGAAACCGACATGAGTAGGTTTTTTGAGATGATTGCGGCTATTGGTAAATATGCTCACCAACAGGGTTATTTCGGCGTAATTGGCTTCGACGTGCTGGAAGACTCAGAGGGACAGTTGTATGCCATTGATGCCAATTTCCGAGTTAATGGCTCAACTCCGCTTTGCTTACAGCGCCATACCTTACTGGGGCGGGGAAAGGAGGTGGCTAAATATTCCAGTGACTGGCGAATGGATGGGACTTTGGAATCGATTCTTGTCACCCTGAAACCAGAACTCGATCGCAAGGACTTGATAATCTTGTCAGCTTTAGAGAAGGTTAAATACGGGAAAATCTACACGGAAATGTACGGGATAGTTGCGGGTGAGGATATGAAGGAAATGCAGCACATCGAGCAGAATTTGCACAGTAAGGGATTGCAGCAATTGGGTTGATATCTACTCTACCGATTGCAGCGGTTGTGCGGTTCAATTAAATCGGCTTGATAAATATGCCCCAAAGGCAAAATCTCCTCGGTCGGTTTCTCAAAACAATCTCTAACTCGCTACTCTGCTGATAATTCTTGAATTTTGTTAATAGCCTCTTGGTAATCACTTGTATTTCCTTGGTACTTGTACAAGTCAGCGGCTTTTTGATAATCGGCGATCACCTCTGCTTTTTGTCCTAGGTCAGACTTGGCTAAACCACGATTGTAGTAGGCATTAGCATTATAGTAACTAAGCTCGATTACCTTACTATAATCTGCGATCGCTGCTTCTTTGTAATTGCTCAACTAGGGGAAAAAAGGGAGCCATCAATAGAGAGAGCTTTTTGAATGGATTGATAAGCAGTTAAACC
>NZ_JAUBQQ010000122.1:0-6223 GCF_036701335.1 Microcoleus sp. Pol12B5
CAACTTATCTTTAATCGAGCTTGAATAGATCGATCGCTCCTGTTCTTAGTTTGCGATCGATTATTCAGCAAGCCCTATATAGGACTACCCGATCGCACTTATGGAAATTGATGAAAATTAGCATCCGCGCCAGCAGTTGGCGCACCATATTTAAAATAATTCTCTGCTTTTTCCTCGCGATCGCCTGTTAGTACATAAGTCCTCTCAGCAATCCAAAGTGCCAGTTTTTTAATTGTCCGTCGGCTAGTCACTTGCAGGGAAACTCACAAAAAAATATCATTCTCAGTAACGAGCTTTCGACTATACATCCAATCCTCTTGTGGGGCGGGCTTCTAGCCTGCCCCTAAAAGCTTATTGAGAATAGTACCATATCTCAGGGGAAACGGAAATTGCATCCGAGGATTTTCTCCTTGAGGCCAATTGTGAAAACTGTACTGTTCGATCGCCCTAATCAATCCCACTTACCTAGATTAGACGCATCAACATCTTTTAAAGGAATGACTTATGAACTTCACAGCAAGACTCACACAAACCAGCTTACTCGGTTTAATGCTATTTGCCAGCAATCCAGCGGCAACCTTTGCTCTAGGACAATCGAACACAAGCACTGCACCAACAGCGTCTCGCACTCAGTCTCCGATTGAAACCATACAAATAGCTAATGTATCCACTCCCCAAAAACAGGTGAGAGATTTTTGTGTTCGCAAAAGACAGACACTGGCAAACTATTTCGAGACCAGCAACTTTCGGATTTATCTGTGCTACAACCACGCTCATCAACTATATTACTACGGGGTTAAAAAGAGTAGCGGCAGCACGATCGCCCTGCGTGCTCGAACTGAAGAGGGGACTGGTTACGTGGCAAAAAATGGCACCTACGATTACATCGTTACAGGAGCCAGCCTTAGTATTTATAACAAAGGCAAACGCATTCTCGAACAACGAGTGATTCGCTCCCTTTAGTATTTAAATGCGATCGCTTTTTCAAGACCCGAATTCTTCAAAAAGCCGGGGATTTAACAGAATATCTGGCTTTTCTGCTGAGACAGACGAAAGTTTGTGTAATTTAACCTCGAACTCAAATGACCGGCGCTTCGCCACATTTGAGTTTGAGGTTAATATCGTTTCCGGTTGCATCAAAATAATAAAATCGAGTCAACAGTTAACACTCAACCATTCAGTTTTTCGACTCACAGTCAACCGTCAACAGTCAACAATAATTCCGGTGCAACCGGAATTGATATAACAAGTTTCAAGCGCCGAATAATCTCAAAATAAAAAAACCCTCCCCAACAAGGAGAAGGGAGGGTGAAAAGACAGTGAGAAATTTAAGTTTTTGCAGAATTAACAATAAGGAGTTACATCTTCGCCACACTCGTCAGCCAAATAACACAAAGCACGAAAGCGCAGCCCTACCACTTGCTCGTAAAGCGGATTTAACTTGCACAGCGGCGGAATGGATAATAAAGTGCGATCGCCAATTTTGACTTCTCGCTCAAACGGACACTGGCTGGGAATAAACTTACACAGCAACCGAGCCAACTTTTGACTTTTAATTGCAGTGTTATCAAGCCATTGTTTCAGCGGATGCAAAAGGTCAAAGTGTGGCTTTTGACCGTAAGGTTGAGAAATTGTAGCGACATTAACGGCGGTTTCTTGTTTGCCAAATCCTACCCAATTTGGCAGAGTTCGGTAGGAGACTGGATGCTCAAATACGTTCATTTTGCTCTCTTCCTCTTTTATAACGAGGTGCCAAGAACTCTCTGTAGAGCTTGTGCGATATTATCTACAATCAGTATCTACAGCATCTCGTTTTGCTTTACCGGATTGAACTTCTTAAATTAATGACTTAAGGCGAGAAAAGTAGTTCCTGATTTTTTTAAAGACGGTGTGCGCTCTAAAAACTGTCCTCATTTCAAGCCCAACAATTGATTGATAGGGTAAAAATTCTGTCTTCTACGTTTTAGCTTCAACCTTCGGTTGACTCTCCTTTTGTAGTTCAATTACAATTGTGACGCATGCAGGTGAATTATCCTATACGTGAAAATGCGGAACTTTTAATAAAACTTATAATATTTCTAAATAAGCTCTGCTGCAAAAAACCGTGAAACCTCGACCCGACAATCTTTGCTCGCGATCGCTCAGAAACTTCTACAATGAGAAATAATCGGTATCACCGCCCTCACAACCCATGAGCAACCCAGAAACCAAAGCTATCACCCGCGAATTGCAAAGCCACGCCGCCATTCTCGGTGGCTTCGTCTGCCTCCTCTGGATTATCGAAATTGTCGATGTATTCCTGTTCCGAGGCAGGCTGAATGCCTACGGAGTCCGCCCCCGCAGCCTCGACGGACTTCAAGGCATCCTGTTGATGCCTTTCCTGCATGGCAGTTTTGCTCACTTAGCCGCCAATACCCTCCCTTTTGTGACATTGGGTTGGTTGATCATGCTGCGAGAAATTAGCGACTTTTTTATCGTGAGTGCCGTAACCGTGCTAGTCAGCGGATTCGGAGTTTGGCTGACTGGCGCGCCCTATTCCGTTCACATTGGTGCCAGCGGATTAATCTTTGGTTACTTCGGCTTCTTGCTGCTGCGGGGCTATTTTGAACGCAGCTTTACATCTATTTTGGTATCTTTAATTGTCGGTTTCTTCTACGGCAGTTTAATTTGGGGAGTTTTGCCCTCGCAGCCGGGAGTTTCCTGGCAAGCGCATTTTTTTGGGTTTGTCGGCGGGGTATTAACAGCTCAACTTTTGGGGAGGCAGAAACGGCGAGTTAACTAGAATAAGACTGAGGCTGCATCCTATCATCACCTTGGTTTATTGCTCATAAATTATCTAAAAGCGTAGGTTTTTTGTCAAGAAACCAGGTGTTTTTTGTAGCAATTGCGTCCACGAAAGTATGCCTAACTGCTGACCAATAATTCAACGCGGGCCGGCAAGCACACAGTAAAAACCGAACCGCAACCTAACTCGCTTTCAACGTGCATATCGCCACCCATCATCACGCAAAAGTGACGACTAATAGTCAATCCCAAACCCGTGCCGCCATACTTGCGGGTAGTTGAGGCGTCGCCCTGCATAAATGCTTGAAATAAATGCTGCAATTGTTCCGGGGGAATCCCAATGCCCGTATCAGCTACGCGAAAAATTATTGAGTCGGAAGGTTCTGCTATTTGTTGAGTGGTTAAGCTGTCATGTTTAACTCTTTCAATACAGAGGCTAATAGTGCCCTGTTCCGTAAATTTGGCTGCATTGCTCAGCAGGTTGAGCAATATTTGACGAGTTTTGGTAATGTCCGCATACACCATTCCCAAGTCGTCAGCACAATCAACTTCAAACTTATTAGAATTTTTATCTACCAAGGGTTTGACAGTAGAAACTACCTCGTCAATTAAATTAACCGGGTTGAAAGTTTCTAAGTAAAGTTCCATCCGACCCGCTTCAATCTTAGAAATATCTAGAATGTCGCTAATTAAAGATAGCAGGTGTTTGCCCGCTGTTTGAATTTTTTCCAAGTCGGGGATAAAATCTTCGCAGCCTAAATCCTCGGCGTCTTCTTTGAGCATATCGCTGTAACCAATAATCGCATTGAGGGGAGTTCGCAATTCGTGGCTCATATTAGCTAAAAAGGCGCTTTTGGCTTGGCTTGCAGCTTGAGCTGTTTGAGCTACTTTTTGGAATTCTTCTGCTAATTTGCGCTGGGTAATATCTTCGGCAATACCGACGATGCGGTAAATTTCTCCGGTTTGGCTGCGGACTGGAAAAGCCCGATCGCGCACCCAGCAAACTGAACCTTCCGTTGGCGTAGCCCCCGTAGGCGATCGCACTACCCGATACTCTTCATCATAATCGCCCCGCACCTGTTTCTCAAAAGCAGCCTTAACGCGATCGAGATCCTCCGGGTGAATAGCATCCCAAAAAGCCTCCGGTTCTGACTGCAAACTCTGACAGCTCAAATTCCATATTTTTTCGCAAGCAGGGCTCACATAAAGTAGCTGCTTTTGATTGGGTTCTCTAATCCAAAATACCTCATGAATATTTTCTGCCAACTGGCGAAACCGCTCCTCGCTAGCCCGCAACTTCTCCACAGCACTGTGAAATTCAGTCACATCCTGAATTAGCGATGCCACCCCAATGATGCTGCCGTCAGCATCAACCAAAGTCGTATTGTACCACTCGCACAGAATAATTTTGCCGTCCTTTCTGATGTTCTCGTTAAGGCTGGTAACTCCTCCTTGATTAGTGAGCAAAGTTATAGATAGTTGCCTGACATACTCCTTAGCACTTTCAGGAACTATGAGATCGACTCCGTGGCGTCCCATTGCTTCCAAGCGGTTGTATCCAAAAATTCTTTCCGCTGACAAATTCCATTCCGCTACTTCAAAATTTAGATCCCATTCAATCGCTCCCAAAGGAGTTTGGTGAAGATGGAGAGCCAGTTTTTGCTGCGAGTTTTTCAGAGAAATAATTAATTGATTTTTGTCGGCGATCGCAGATTCTACCCGATCTTCGAGAGTAGTAAACGACTCTTCCAATTGACCTGCCATCCTATTAAAAGAGCGAGCCAGGACACCCACCTCATCCTCCCGATCTACAGACGCCATCAACCGGGAATCTACCGCCATTCCATCCCATTCTCCCCGGGACAAAGCCTCCGCAGCCTTGCTCAGACGCCGAATCGGTACAACAATCCACCTAGAAGTCAGAGCGCCAATCGCCGTTGCCAGCACCAAAGCACCCAGACACATCACCACAGTATATCGAGTGTTGGCATTAATCCTTTCCATAAAATCGGCTTCCGGAACCGTCACCACAATCAACCAGTCGAGGCCCCTACTGTCTAAAAGTGGCGTCACCTGTAGAAATTGCCGTTGACCGTCGATCGTAAAATCTAACTGGCGAGATCTGTCAATTTTGTGCAAATCCCCGAACCGTTCTGTCAAATAGCGGGCGGTCGATCGAATTAGAACATTCTTGCTACTGGCTGCCACAATCCGTTTGGGAACGCCGTTGCTAACAATAAATGGCGGTTCCCGAGTAGAATTGGCCACCAATTGTCCAGACCTTTCTACAATAAAAGTCTGTCCAGATTTACCAATTTTTAGAGTTTCCAAGAATTGATTGAGCTTGGAGAGTGCCAAGTCAGAACCTAGGATGCCAATCAGTTTACCGTCATCGCCATACACAGGTTGAGCAGCCGTAATCGCTAGTTTGGGAGCATCAAAATAAGTATAAATTTTACTCCAAGTCGGTTTGCCTGCCCGCACCGGAGCTATGTACCAAGGTCTGATGCGGGGGTCGTAGTTGAGAGTACTTTTTAATAGCTTGGTTGGTTCCCCGAACTCTGACGGCGCGTAGCTGTAAAAGTTATAGCCTGTAGATTGATTAGAAATCTGAACTTGCAACTTGCCGTCGTCGAGGCGTTCAACTCCAATAAAATCTTTTTGTTCCGATGCGAATTGAATGTAACTAATTTTATCAAAGACTTGGATTTGTTTGTAGAAGTAGCGTTGCAAACTATCACTATCCTGCACGTTCACAATGCCGAGACGGATGGCATCGAGATTGAGCTGATTGATTTGGTGTGGCGTTTCAATATAACTATTAATATGTTGCTGGATACGCGATGTGACTTCTGTCCGCAGTTGTGCGGCAACATCGTTGACGGCTATGCGCCCGTTCCGCAGCGACAGCCACCCCGTCAACCCTACCGCAGCGAAAGTCTGAAGGGCAAAAGGCACAACAAGGACGATGCGAATTGGCACTTTGCCCGACATTTTTAAAATCGAGTCGGTTAGATATTTGATTGGCATGGTAAAGCAGAACTATTATTAACCCACAACATTCGGGTCAAGTACAAATTGATGAGCGCAGGTTTTGAAGTTGAGATGGTTTTAGTAGGCAAAGTGCTGTTAATAACTCGGAATCTGCCGCTGGCAACTGAATTTTTAACGACTGCCACCGCCATCTTAGCGCGATCGCGAGCTTTGGGAACATTGGCATCGAGATGAATGCAGTATCAATCTTGGACGTACTCTACACGCTCATATTATTATAGATTTTGAGATTAAAGAATTAAATAATTGGGAAAAAGAGATTCTGTAAGGGTTGAGAACTTGCCTGCTGTTCCATTCTTTTTTTAGACTGGTAAGTAGCTAGACAAAATTAATTACATAGTTTTCTCCAAATTCTTTCAGGATTTTTTCCACAGAGGTAACAAAA